>CAXTKN010000023.1:0-17369 GCA_964244805.1 uncultured Aestuariivirga sp. | reverse complement strand
GTTGGTTAGAGCGCTAGATTGTGGATCTAGAGGTCCCCCGTTCGAGCCGGGGTGGTGGTACCATTTTATAACGGCACAGGATGTTGATAATTTTCCATTCCTCTGCGGCAATCACCGTCATTGAACGGCTTTTCCAAATTATAGTCGCTGCTCAAAATACCGAAATTAATCATTTCAGCACAAGCAATTAACCAATTTTTAACGGCCCCAGCTTAGTTCTTTTTCTTAACGATTGGTTTAAGCACTCTTACAGGTTGTGTCATAGGGTGGGTATTTTCAAGTCGTTGCAGGTGGTTGTTCTGAACCCATAACTTCAGTCCAAATCAAATGCTGTAAACGCCGCGTTTTGGGTCAAATTTGTAAAAAATCAGTGGATTGAATTTGAGATGCGACTTTATCGTACACGGAGATTTGGAGATTAAAACAACCTTAGGTAGAGTTGTTTTATTTGTCATCAATTCGGTGATGCTGATTCTTGTTCAAAATTCTGGTGCATTTGCCGCCGCTCCGTTTCCTGATTCAGCTGACACTTTCACTTCCACTCACCCTAACGCGAACCTGTGCCGGACGATGGCGCCAAGAATTGATGTTGCAGTCATTGGCTGCGCCCATCTCACCTCGCCTTACAAGGTGGCTCAACAAGATGTGGAGTTTGGTCAATGAGCCACATCCATAAATTTCAACAAGACCGATGGCGAAGGCACCGAAGGCGACCGCGAGCCGGACCAAAAATTTTTCAAACCCTAACCAACAATCACTTCAACCGAAATTAATGGAGACTAAAATGGAATATGAAGTAGACACAGGTCAACCGCCAAAAAAGCGAAATATTCTCAGGCGAGTTGGCTCATCGACAATGGCTTTTGGTGTATTGCTCTCGCAAGTCACACCAGCCTTGGCCACCATCGACAACACCGCCAGCGCTTCTGGTACATATAACGCTTCGACAACGACATCGAATACATCGACAGTTAACGTGACAGTCGCTGCAGCTGCTCCTTCGATACAAGCGCTGTCAAAGTCGGCTGGCGTTCCAACAATAGGACTAGGCCCGAACGCTCTTGTGACCGACGCAGGCGACACGATCACGTTTACTTACGTTGTTAAAAACAATGGTAACGTGACATTGACAAACGTTTTGCCAACCGACGTTGGACCAACATTCAACGGCACTGCGGGCACACTATCACTGGGTGCATTTACGCCAACCACGCCTTCAAACACACTTCCGATTACCTTGGCACCAGGCGCACAGCAAACCTATACCGCAGTCTACACCTTGTCGGCGCTTGATGCTTACCGTGGTGCTGGTTCAACACCGCTTGTTGCCAACTCTGCAAACGCAACGGGCAAAACGCCAGCAAACGTGACCGTTAACTCGTCGACGCCAGCAACGGCAACGGCAATCATCGCGCCGGGCCCATCGCTGTCTATCGTCAAGTCGTCGAGCACGCCGGGCCCTGTGGCCGTCGGCAACACGGTCACATACACATACACTGTGACCAACAACGGCAACGTGCCAATCACTGGTGTGAAGATCAGCGATACGCACGAAGGCTCAGCGATTGCGCCGCAATCAGCAATGCTCGAGCAAGTCGCACCACTTGGTGGTGCAGGTGGCGGCATTCCAGGCCCATTGGGTGCTGGTGCTTCAACCGATACAACAGCAGGCGACGGTATTTGGACGACATTGGCACCAGGTGCCACGGTCATCTTCAAATACACACACACGGTCACGCAGACCGAGTTCGATGCTGGTTAACGAGATCCAATCTCGCGCGGCGTAAAAACGTCGCGCGGGAAAATATTAATGATCGCCCCGCACACAAAATCGAAGCAAAAATTGCCCGGCAAGACGCGCCGGGCTTCAGCCTTTATGGCTGCGCTTCTGCTTGGTGTTATGCTGCAGAGCAATCTTGCACTTGCGACAATCGACAACACAGCGATTGCATCGGGCACTTACGCGGCAGCGCCTGTCACTTCACCATCGTCTTCCGTGAGTGTTACAGTGGCCGCAGCCGCACCCTCAATGCTGGTTACAAAAACCGCCAGCCCGACCACAAATCTGAGTGCGGGCCAAGTTATCACCTACACCTACACAGTTAAGAACACGGGCAATGTTTCACTACAGAATATTAGCCTCAGCGATGTTCACAATGCCATTGGTGCTGCACCAGTACCGGGCTCTGAAGTGATCACCAGCGATGTTCCGCCTCTGAACGATTCAAGCGATGCAACCGCTGGCAACGGCGTGTGGAGCACCTTGGCCCCAGGCGACACTGTCACCTTCACCGCAACATACACCGTCAAGCAATCAGATGTGGACACGCTGCAATGATTTTCAATTTCAAAACACACAAGACCGGGGATAACCAAATGGAAAATAATTCAATTGAAGAAACAGGCCGCCACTTGTTGCGCATTTCTGCGGGCAAGATCAAAAGAGGCAGTCGAACAAAATTCAGGCGCTTAACCACAAGTCTTTTGGCGCTGGCTTTGGCGGCATTCCAAATCGTTCCGGCATTCGCCACGATCAACAATACCGTAACGGCTAACGGCACTGGCCCCGGCGGCATACCCGTAACCGGCAATGCCAATGCCACTGTCGCGGTGATCGTTGCAGCACCAGCTGTGAGTGTTGTTAAAACAATCACCTTTGCGCCAGCAGGCGGTGACGCAAACGGCAACGGCAAAGCCGATCCTGGCGATGTGCTGAACTACAAATTCACCGTGACCAACAATGGTAACGTGTCATTGAATGACGTGAAGGTGACTGATGCGAATGATGGCGTGGGTGCTGCCGTTGTGGTTGTCGTTCCAACGACTGTAACAACCGATAACGGTTCTGCCGCTGCAGGCACACTGGGCGACTCAGTCAACGCCAGCACGACCAAATGGGACAAGCTAGGCCCCGCCGACGTCATCACCTTCACGGGCACATACACTGTGGTGGCTGGAGACATCGCGGGCGCAGGTGGCGGCACCGGCACAGGCGCATCTGGAAGTGCTGAACCTGATGGCTTTTTGGATGACAAAGCAACCACAACCGCCAATTATATCAACGGCGCAACAACAACGCCTGTTACAGCAAGCGACAAGAAGAGCGTCCAGCTCAATATAGCTCCTGGCATTCAGGTTACAAAAGTGGCCAGCAAAACCACCAATGCCGCTGCTGGTGACGTAATCACTTACACTTATACCGTCAAAAACACCGGCAACACGCCAGTCAACAATATAACTTTGGCAGATACCCATAACGCAATTCCGGGTGCGCTCGTTCCAGCCTTCGTCGCCTTCAATGTGGGCAACACATCAACTCACACAGGCAATACGATCAACAGCCTGTCGCCGGGTGACTCAGCAACTTACACCGCGACTTACACTGTCACGCAAAACGACGTGGATACGCGTCAGTAACTCATGATCAACAGGCAACCATATAACAAGGAAAAGGCCAAAAGCCGGTGCCAGCGCAAGCTGTCTGCCGCTTTTGTTGCTGCTTCTTTATTGTGGTTGCCGGTTAAACCAGCCCTTTCTGCAATCACCGATACGGTGATAGCCACAGGCTATAACGGCACGTCTCCGCTGACGTCGACTTCAACAGCAAATGTCACAGTTGTGCCTGCTAATCCGCAACTGTCAGTCATCAAAACACCAACTACAAATTTTGGGCCAGATGGTTCACCTGATCCTGGCGATACGATTTCCTACACCTTCACGGTGCAAAATACGGGCAATATCACTTTACAAAACGTGACCGTCGTTGATCCAATGGCAACATTGACAGGAACGACGATTCCAACAATGGCCCCTGGTGCCATCGACACCACAACCTATACTGCGGTTCACACCATCACGATCGCGGATTTGGTTGCGGGCCAGTTTGTGAATATCGCTACTGGCACAGCACATGCCGTGAGTGGACAAGATCTGACGACCGTTGCCACTGTGCCCACGCCACTCACTGTTGTATCCTCAATGACACTGGTAAAAACTGGCGTGTTGAATGTCGGTGGCAATGGTCAAGCTGATGCGGGTGATACCATCAGCTATCAGTTCCTCGTTACTAACACTGGCCCAACAACACTGCATGATGTGAAAGTTTCCGATCCGCTGGTCAATCTCAGCAGCCTCGGCAATAATCCACAAGCCATCGCCATGTTGGAGGGAGCCAAGCAGGCCAGCGACGACTTAACCACAGCTTCGATTGATGCACCAAAGCAATGCTTCGCCACCAGCGACATTTCAACTGATATCATTGCAAAGCTCAACCCCAGCGATGCGTTGGTGGCGCTCAATGACGCAAATTTAAATGTCGATCGCCAAGTACTGCGCATGTCTGGCACGAGTGAAACTCTGACCGCGGGCGATAAGATTGGATTTATTTACCGCCTGACCAATTCTGGCAACATGCCATTGACCAGCATTATTGCTGATCAACCAGATGCAATTGCCTTCAATGCACGCGTTGAATTACTGGCAGCCAATGAAACTGATCCTGTGGGACTGATATTTACCCGCACTGTGACGGTAGATGAAATTGCCAAAGGCGAAATCGATGCGCCGGCAACGGTCGCAGCAAAATCAAAAGCTGGAACGTTGAACCTTCAAGTTAATGGCAAGCTGCCGCTGAGTGCTGTGACTTCATATGACAGCTTCACAACAGCTTCAATCACGCCAACTAACTTGCCAATTCTGAATGCGGGCCAATCAACGACATTCACAGCGACTTACACACTGACACAAGCTGATGTTGATAATGGTGTCATCGATAACACCGCCACCGCAACAGCGCTGAACGTTGCCAATCAAACTCTGACGAAAGTCAGCACGTTTAGCCAACCGCTTCTGGCTGTACCCGGCGTTGCTGCAATCAAGACCGGAACGATTGATTTAGGCCCGGATAATCAACCCTCGATAGGCGATATCATCACTTATCAATTCGCGGTCACGAACACTGGTAATGTGACCCTGAAAAATGTTGCAATGACGGATACCAAGGCAGTCTTCTCTCCCGTTACAACAATTGCGTCATTGGCCCCCGGCATAACCGATGCAACCACGTTCGTGGCAACGCATGCGTTGACAGCTGCTGACATCACCGCAGGACAAGCGCAAAACCAAGCCACCGTCAACGCCAAGACGCCAAAGGCCGTCACCATCACAGCGCTGTCTGATGATAACGATTTGACAACCCATGATCCAACCATCGTGCAATGGCCAGCAATTGCACTGCTCAAGACTGTATCATCCATCACTGACGTGAACGCCAATGGCTTCACCGATGCGGGCGACCTTATCAACTATGCCTTCAAGGTCGTGAACACCGGCAAGTTCACGCTCAACAATATTACTGTAACTGATCCGCTTATGCCCACGGGCATCACAGGCGCGCCCCTCAATGGTTTGGCACCCGGTGCATCTGATGCCACCCATTTCACGGGTATATACACAATCAAGCAAAGTGACGTGAACCTCGGCCATGTCGATAATACTGCGAAAGTCGAAGGTACTGACCTTACTGGCGTGAAGGTCGTCGATTTCTCCGATCCCGGTGTCCTTACCGGAAACGCGCCAACGATCACGCCAATTCCTCCAAAGCCGATTTTGACTTTGATCAAGAACCAAAGCTCACTCGAAGACAAGAACAACAACGGCCTGACCGACGTTGGCGATGTGATCCATTACAGCTTCAAGATCGTCAACGCTGGCAATCTGCCCTTTACCACTGTGAACTTGGTTGATCTTCTGCCGGGTGCTATTGTAACAGGCACAACGCTTACCAACTTTGCTCCTGGCGCTCAGGACGCAACAACATTCACCGCGACTTACACAATCACCTCCACAGATGTGATGATTGGCAGCGTCAGCAACCAAGCCAAGGTTACGGGCACACTGGCGAGCGGAGGCACGACCACCGATCTTTCGGATAACGCCGATCCCACACTCAACAACCCAACCGTCACGCCAATCGTGGCCAAGCCTTCGATCGCGTTGATCAAGCACCTGTTCTCAATCGTCGACAACGGAACACTGGGCGTAACCGATGCGGGCGACGTGATCAACTTCACTTTCGATGTCAAAAATACAGGCAACGTGCCGCTGACGAATGTCTCCATCAATGAATTGTTGGCAGGTGCCATTGTAACCGGGGGCCCAATCACCAATCTGCCGGCAGGCAATACCGACACCACGACGTTCAAAGCCAGCTACACGATAACGCCTGCGGATATCACCAACGGCAAAGTTAGCAATTCGGCGCAGGCCTTTGGCACTTACAACACAAATACCGTGTCTGATATTTCCGACAATGCCGTCTTCACAGCTGATAACCCGACCATCACCACGCTGGGTGCGGGGATAGCCATTGTTAAAACCTTCACAGGTTTCACAGATGTCAACAACAATGGCGTCACTGATGTGGATGACATCGCGAATTACACATTCGCTGTCACCAATCTGGGTTCTGGTGAAATCCAGAATGTAATTGTGACAGATCCAAACGCGAACGTAATTGGTGGTGGCTTGCCAAACGGTGTGTTGCTCAGTCTGCCCGCAGGCATCACTAACTCAACCTTCTTCACCGCTACCCATAAAGTGACACCTGCCGATCTCACAGCAGGTGGCATTTACAATATTGCAAAGGTGCAAGGCACATCCGTGCTGACGGGCAACCCCGTCACTGACGATTCTGATCCGGTGAGCAAATATAGCGATGGCCCAACCTACGCGCCGATCTTAGGACAACCAGGTATCGCCCTGATCAAGAAGATGGTGAGTTTCGATGATCTAAATGGCAGTGGCACGATCGATTTTGGCGATGTGCTGCATTATCAGTTTGAAATTTATAATACGGGCAACACCGACCTGACGAATGTTCAGATCAACGACTTTTTGCCAAGCATAGTACTGACGGGCTCACCGATTGCCAGCTTGCCTGCAGGCAGTGTCAACACCACCAGTGTCACGGCAATCTATGAAGTGAAAGTGGCGGATGCAAAAGCTGGGAAAGTATCAAATTCTGCAACGGTTCACGCCGATCTTGCAACGGGCGGCTTCGTTGAGGATACATCTGATTTTGCCACCGTAAACGGCAATGCACCGACAGTCACGCCAGTCTTCGTCACCATCCCCGTGCTCACGAAAGTGGCTGACAAACCTGAAGTAAAGCGTGGCGAAATCGTTACCTACACGATCACCGCTTCGAACTTGGTGCCAACACCATTTGAATTGGTCGACGTGATGCCGCCGGGCTTTACCTACGTGACTGGTTCCGCAACAATAACCAACAACGTGGCGCCAAACCCCAAGCCGATTACACCCGTGGTCAATGGCCGTTACCTAGACTTCCCTCCAACAAAGCCTGTTGCTGGCAAGTTGATATTGAAACTTAAATTAATGGCGTCAACGACATTGTCGACGGGCAAGTTCGTTAACAACGCGCAAATTCTTGATCCGTCCGATGGCGAGGTGCTGGCCACCGCTCAAGCCACAGTGTCGATCATTGAAGATGCTACATTCGATTGCAGCGATATCATCGGCCGCGTCTTCGATGACAAAAACGCAAATGGTTATATGGATGACGGCGAGCCAGGTCTTCCCGGCGTGCGCGTTGTAACGCTGAGTGGCCTGTTGATCACCACCGATGCAGAGGGTCGCTATCATGTGCCATGTGCGGCAATCCCGGATGCGGCCATCGGTTCAAACTTCTTGATGAAGCTCGACGTTCGCACTCTGCCCACAGGTTATAAACTGACAACTGAAAACCCGCGCGATGTGCGCGTCACCCGCGGCAAGGTTGTGAAGTTGAACTTCGGTGCAACAATCAATCATGAAGTGCGCCTTGACATCACAGGCAAAGCTTTTGTGGGTGGCTCACTTGATCTGACCGAAAAATGGATCGGCGGCATCGACAAACTAATTGCGATTTTGGCTTCGCAACGCTGCACTTTGAAAATTGTTTATCACCAGGGCGGCGAAGACGCAGGTCTCGCCAATGAGCGTGTTTCGACAATTGAAGAAACCATCGCCACGGCGTGGCAGATGAGCCACGGCACTTACAAACTTGTCACCACCACAAGTGTGGAGGAAGGCAAATGAAGCAGGAATCTAAGATGACCGGGGCTCGACTTGCATCAATTCTCAAACGAGGATTGGCGCTGCTGGCGCTCACCGCAGCGGTCATGTCGCCTGCCTATGCCAATGAGCTTCCATTCAGCATCAGCATTGATGGCCATAAAGTTGATGGCAGCAAAACAACTGCAACTGTGACCGATCCAAACCAAGCCACCGACGTGAAGTTGGAGGGCGTGGACATTCAAGTTAAGTTTGACGGGCTGGGTGTGAAGCCTGTGCTCAATATTTCAACTTTGCCACCGCAGGTCAACTTTCAGCCAAGTGAAAAGATTCGTTTCCTCGCCAGCTTCAACTATGGGGCCTGGATCACCAGAGGCGAAGTGCGCATTTATGATCGCAAGAGTAAGTTGGAAGGCCAGCCCTATCAAGTTATCCCGATTTCAAAGCTGGGTGCTGCCGAATGGCAAATGCCATCTGATGCGCCAACCGAAATGGATTATGTGCTACGGGTTTACGACGAAGCAAATCGTTACGATGAAACCAAGCCTCTGCCGCTTGGTCGTGGCGAAGCAAAATTACCAACAACGCGTGGAGCCGAAACGGCTGTGGCCCCCGGCTACGGCGAAGATCGTTCGGCCACACGCAACATCCCGGTCTATGGCGGCGCAGTTACGGTTTATGGCAAAAATATCCCTGAAGGCCATGAAGTGTTGGTGGCGGGCGAACCTGTTCCGGTGGACAGCAGCAACAACTTTGTAATCCAGCGCATTTTCCCCTCCGGCAGCCACGCCATCGATGTTTCGGTTTTGAAAGATGGCACAGGCCTTGAATTTACCCGTGACATTGAAGTGCCGGAAAATGAATGGTTCTATGTAGCACTGGCTGACTTCACCTTGGGGCATAATTTTGGCGGCATTGTTGAACACACAGGTGCTGACGAGTTTGATGGCACTTGGACAAAGGGCCGGTTGGCTTTCTATTTGAAGGGCAAGATTAAGGGTCAATATATTTTGACCGCTGCGGCTGACACTGGCGAGAATGGCTTGGCCAATATGTTCAAAGGCCTTGATGGCAAAAGCCCGCAAGAAGTATTGCGTCACATCGATCCCAATACCTACTATCCCGTTTACGGTGATGACTCGACCGCTGTTGATGACGCTCCAACACGCGGCAAATTCTATCTGCGTTTAGAGCGCGGGCCAAGCTCCATCATGTGGGGCAATTTCAAATCCAACATCACCGGAACACATTTCCTGCGCAGTGAGCGCTCACTTTATGGCGCAAGCGGTGTTTATCGTTCAGACGAAGTGACCAAAGATGGCGATGCAAAGATTGGCGTTGACGCTTATGCAGCTCTGCCAGGCACTGTGCCGCAGAATGACGTATTCAGAGGAACTGGTGGATCATCCTATTTCTTGAAGCACCAGTTGATCACTGTTGGCTCTGAAACCATCAGCACCGAACAACGCAATCCAACAACTGGCTTTGTGACTCAGCGCGTCACACTGGTTTACAAGACTGACTATGACATCGATTATACCAATGGCGTTCTCATCCTGCGCAGCCCATTGGCATCCAACACGGGTGGCAACGATAATTATTTGGTCGCCCATTATGAATATGAACCAGCAGCAGGAAGTATTGATGGCTATGTGACGGGCGGCCGTGCGCAAGCTTGGCTGGGTGATCATGTGCGTGTGGCTGTTTCAGGCCTGCAAGAAAAGACCGCAGGTGCTGACCAGTTGATGTATGGCGCGGATGTGCGTGTGCAGTCTTCAAAAGACACTTATGTCGAAGCCGAAGTTGCAAGATCACAAGGCCCTGGCATTGGTTCGACCTATTCGGTTGATGGCGGTCTGAGTTCGCAAAGCAACACCACCGCTGGCATTAAGGGCGTTCCTGCCAATGCCTGGCGCGTTGAAACAGCAGCGTCTTTGGATGAACTGACCCAAGAACATATGAAGGGCCGCATCAGTGGCCGCTATGAACATTATGATGCTGCTTTCTCCTCGCTTGATGTGCAAGCGCCACAAGCCAAAAATATCTGGGGTGTTGATGCTGATGTGCAAGTCAGCGAAGACACGAGTGTCAAGGCAAAATATAGCGAACAACAAATCATCGGCGGTGAGCGTGACCGTCAAGGTGATGTTGCCATTGAGCAGAAACTGAACGAGCACTGGATTGTGCAACCCTACGGCCGCTACACAGAAGCAACAGGTGTGACCACGCCAAATGCAAGGCAAGGCACCAGAGGCGATGTTGGCGCAAAGCTCACTTATGTTTGGGATGCGGATTCGCAAGCTTACGTGTTTGCGCAAGATACGGTTACGCATTCTGGCACGATGCTGGTTGATAACCGCGCTGGCGTCGGGATAAAGAAAAAAATATCTGATCGCATCACAGCTTCCGGCGAAGTCTCGGAAGGCACTCAAGGCATCGACGCCACAGGGTCACTCACCTACGCACCAACTGCTGATGATAAGTACTCGGTTGGCTATCGCTTGGATTCGGCGCGCAGATCTTCATCCAGCTATCCATACACACTGACAGGTTCAGATCTGGGCACAGTCGTACTCGGCAGCCGCCACCGCTTCAATGAACAATGGTTGGCATTTGGCGAAGATAATTTCGACATATTCGGTGATCGCCGCAGCATCACCCAGACTTATGGTGTGAACTATACACCAACCGAAAACTGGGCCTTGGAAGCGGCTACAGAAATCGGCCATGTCTATGACAACACCATCAACCCGACAACACTGTTCAAGAATCCGGATATTGACCGCAAAGCCTTTTCTATTGGCGCAACATACCGCGATGATAATGGATTTGATGCGCGCGCAAAAGGCGAAGTGCGCTTTGACAATGACGGCACCAATGAGTTGACCAGCTTCCTGTTCCAAGAGGCCTTTGGTGCGAAAGTTTCAAAAGACTGGCGCGCCATCGGCAAGCTTGATGCTGTGGTGGCGGACTCTACAGATTCGACGCGTGACGGTAGATATCTCAATGCCTCTTTGGGCTTTGCCTATCGCGGTTTCGACAGCGATAAATTTAACATGTTGGCTAAATATAATTTTGTGTTGGATGAACCAGGCAGCAACCAAGTGTCTTATGACGGAACCTTGACCACCCCATGGCAAAGATCGCATATCCTCTCACTCGATGCGACCTATGACCTGACCCAGAAACTTTCCATCGGTGCCAAATATGGCATGCGCATCGGCCAAGTTTTGGACCGTACGCCTGGATCAGTCTGGACCGACTCCCAAGCTCATCTCGGAATTCTGCGCGCAGACTTACACATCGTAAATGAATGGGATGCGATGGCCGAAGCCCGCATCCTTTGGTCGCCCACTTCGCAATCAACCGATTTCGGTTTGGTCGCGGCGATTTACAAACAGCTGGGCGATAATTTCAAATTGGGCGTGGGTTATAACTTCGGCGAATTCTCAGATGATCTGGCCGACGTGACTCATGATAACCACGGTATATTTATCAATCTGATTGGGAAGTTCTAAAGCGTTTTGACTTTTCAAGGAAAAGTCAAAATCGCCCTAAGCGGCCAGCGCGTCCAGTAGCTTGAGCATGACGGCGCCATCGGGCATGGGCACAATAGCATCGAGGCGATCGGGCACTTTTGGCAGATCGGCATTAGCAACGGCACCAGGCGCACCCAAGGCGCCACGGAAACCATGATGCGACCAAGCAATATCCTGAAGCTCGGGCGACAGCAAAGCATCACTCAATGGATCAGCTTCAAGTTTCAAGCTCATCAGCGGATGTGCCGAATAGGCGGTCGGTGTTGGATATAAAATGACTGGCTTGGAAGAACCCGCCATCACGCGTTGCCAGCGTGCAGCATCGGCCAAAGCCCATTCAATCAGCTGGCTTTCATAAAGCACCGTCATTGGATAGGCACCCGGGCCACCCGCAATATAATCTTCAAACAGACTGCCAGACGAATTTGGCTTAAAGCCCATGCGCCTGAACAAATTAACGACATCAGGCAGCAAACGATCAAGCTGATCAATCGTTGCTACATTGCCGCCCAGAACATTGGCGACAAGCCCTGCAAACATGAAACCGGAATTGGATTGATTGGGATTGGTCGAAACAATGCGCGCCTTGCCATAAAGCTCTTTCACGCCCAAATCCGCCCAAGTCTTATCGGTCTGCAAGGCCTTGAGATAGGCTTCGAGATTGATCGTGCGAATGCCGCTCGCTTCTTTTTTAACGAGGCCTGCGGCTTCGAGGCCGTTCGCAACATTCTCCCATGAATAAATCACCAAGGGCGAATTCAAAATGATTTCAGAACGGCGCACAGCAACATGATTATCCTTGGCAATCTGCACCATCACCGAAGATGAAGGCCAGAGGAATGCGGGGTTTTGTTGCAGCAGTGTTTGCTCACGCACCATCTCAACCGAGCCCGCCTGCTTTCCATCAACTGCAAAACCTTTGCTGCGCAATGCTGCGATGGTTTTTGGGTTGCTTAAGAATCCGCGCTTCTCACCACCCACAAAACCCGTGAGATCCGTCACCTTGCCCAATAGCGGCGTATGCTCGAGTGCGAGATAGCCACCCGTTGCAGCAGCGCTCGCAGCCAAAATTCCAAGTCCTAATGCCCGCCGTGTTAAGTTCATGGTCCCGACCTAATATCCTCTTTTACCGCTGCATCGATGAGGCGCAGCTCAACATCAAGATTAGAAAGATCAGACTCATGCAAACTATCAGCATAGTGGCTGAATGCTTCATCAAGCTTGGCGATCACGGCTTCGGTTTGTTTGACGCGCGAGACATCAGGTGCGCGTTGTTGCTCCAGCACACCGTAGCTTTCGGCAATTTCGGCTGAAGACGGCAGATAGTAAGTGAGAAAGCGCTGCACGGAAGAGAGTCGTTCCGGATTCTGCTCTAGACCGTCCATAATCGTGCGCGCGGTTTTTGATAACCGACTAACAGTCTCTCGAATTTTTGGTGACTTGATTGTAGCACCTGCCGCTTCGAGGCGGGCAAGGGCAGGCTTTGCTTCTTCCATCACCCGGCGCACCACATCAAGCTGGCCGCGGGTGAGCCTTGAAACATTCATGCCTTCAAACAATTTGCGCGGTGCAAGCAGAAGCAAGGCACCCACAAAAACTGCGCCCCCCGCAACCAAAGCAATAATCAGGGGAAGCCCAACGCCAAAGACCAATACAGGAATCAGAATGGCGGCAAGAATCCCCGCCGCCAACCAATTCCGATCTTCCCCCATCATATCGCCAAACATTAATTATATCCCCGCGCCGCACGAAACGCGCCCACCAAATCCTTGGTACCATCAAACACACGGCCGCCTGTGGCTGCTGTCAGTTTGTCGAGTTGGCTTTTATCAGCATCACCAAAGGTAATCCCAAAAATCGGCACGCGCTGACTTTCAAAGGCGCTACCATCGATAAATGGGCCAGCGTTCCCTTCGCTGCGGCCATCGGTCATGATCACAATCGCTGGGAGATAATCACCCGCCGCCAGAAGGGGCTTCATTTCATTTAAAGCAGCTTCAACGCAAGCATACATATTGGTTCCACCATCGGCATGCACATCATTGAGTCTCGTCAAAAGATCAGATTGATCCTGTGCCAAGCCAGTGCCGCTCCATGTCGCCTCAACCCCCGAATTAAAGGGGATGACAAAAATATGATCATGCGCTGACCATTGTACCAAAACCTCTGCAGCTCTTTCCGGCGTCAATAGAAACTCCATTGACCTGCGTAACTGGCTTTCACCATCGCCGCCCATGCTGCCTGAAAAATCAAGGCACATCGCGGTGAGCGAAGGGCGGCGCAGCGACTCTTGATAGAGGTTAAGTGCGGATTGGATAACTTTCGGTTCCGGCAATGGTACACTGGTAACCAGACGACCCGGATCAAAATTCCAATCAGCCTCCGCCGGGGCTTGGCCCGCATTGGCCACTGGCACACGTCTTCCTGTCAAAGCGATCCTGGCTTGAATTTCAGGGGTCAGCAAATAAGTCCGCAACGCTTCAAAGAACACTTTAACCTCTGGCCCACGCCCGCGCTCCACAAACCCGATTGGTGAATTGGCAACGGCAACGCCTTCAAGCGGATAAATCGCATACATCACTTCATGGTTTTGGCGGCGCAGTTTTTCATTGGCGTCTTTAATCACCGCCTCATAATTCCACATGGCATCATAGATGACACCCTTATCAGCCGATTGTACAAACAGATCAGCGAGCCATCCGCTTGAGCCTGAAGAACGCTCAACACCTTTGAGAAGCTTCCCGACCTCGTCAATTTTAGCGTTCTTCAAATCATCTTGGGTCAAAACATCTTGCTTGCCCAAGGCTGCTGAAAGCATGGCGAGATAAGCGCTGGCACCTGAGTTCGATTGCGTTGCTGACGTCATCAGAAAGCGCAGTTTGCCAGATTCAACTGCCGCCAAAATATCGCGCATGGAAACTGTCTTCTTCGTCCAACCCAATTCCTCGGCTTTGGCTTTGCGCACACCCAAAATTACGGGGTTTTGCGAAATCGATTGCAAGCCGCTCACACGGCGCGCGGTATCAAACATATTGACCCAAATATCTGACGCAGGCCAAACCGCATCGGCATTAAGTTCATGACCCGGGCGCAAACTCAATCCAATATCGAGCGAGCCTTCATATGTGAAACTGCAATTGGCACTTTTTTGTTTGCAGAACTCTTGAACGAGAGGTTCAAGCGGTTGATTTTCTGATCCTGAAACGATCGCAAAATCTGGCCCAACTGGTTGGCCGCACGATGCCACAAATAGACCTATCCATATCGAGACAATGATCCTGATTATCAGAACGCCATGGCGCGTCATGGCCTTAAGCCTTCGCTTCAGACAAAACGCGTTTCAGATCGTTCGTCATCACATCCATCTGTTGCTCAGCCTGAGCGCGCTTATTGCGGCCTTCGCTTTGCACTTTGAGAACGCCGTTGATGGTGTCAATCAAATCCTTGTTGGTTTGCTGCAATGTATCAATATCAATGATGCCGCGTTGGGCTTGCTCTTCAATGGCGATGGCTTGATCCTTCATCATCTCGGAGGCTTGGCGCATCATTTTATTGGTAGCATCGGTTACAGCCTTTTGCATGTCTAATGCATTCTTTTGGCGCGTGAGGCCCAAAAGCAAAATCATCTTTTGCTTCCAAACCGGAATGGTGAGTTGCGACGTGGCTTGCAAGTTTTCAATCAGTGTTTCATCGCCTGATTGCACAATGCGAATTTGCGGCAATTGTTGGATGCCAATCTGCCTTGCCTGTTGCAGATAATAAACCCGCTTTTCCAAACGATCTAAGGCTTGCACTGCATCTTGATAAGATTGCGCGTTCATCAAGCCATCACTATCGCCATCTTTTGCATCGGCTTGCGCTTTCAACTTCGGCAATTCCTTGGCGCGGAATGACTCGCCAAAATTCTTGCCCGCCAAAATATAGGCATCGAGAGTGGCTATTGAATCCTTGGTTTCTTGATGCAGATCATCAAGCACCGCCAAATCACGTTTCAAATTATCTTTATGGCGATCAAGCTCAATCACCACGCCATCAATCTGCGAGGCCACAGTTTCAAACTGGCCCGTGAAGCGGCGCAGGCGGGCTTCAACCGAGGAAAACATGCGGGCGAAAAAGCCAGCATCTTTGAGGCTTGCAGGGTCTAGGCCCTTGGCTTTCTCCAAAATATCGATTAGCAATTTGCCAGTATCGCCCATGTCGCGGTTACGGGTCTGTTGCAAAATCTTATCGGAAAACGCAGTGACCGAGCGTTGTGCACCATCGCCATAAGTTGCGATCTGAGCCCTGTCTCCAAGATCAATATCTGATTTAATGCGGGCGACCATGCCCGGGTCAACCTTTACGGCTGGAAGATTGGGTGTGGTTTCAGTTACAGTTGTTTCACCAGCCGCCATGTTGCAGTCTCCTCCCGAGAAATCGACAACGCTGATTCTCGTCATCGTGCGCCAACAAGATAATCACTCATACTAACAGTTTAAAGGCATGGCGAGAGAATAAGATTTTTGGCCCGAAACGTCATTAAAGCGTCATGAACGGGCACAGGCCAATTCGACACTTTGCCTTTCTGAGCCACCCGCGCTATTCAGGGAAAAAAGCGAGAACCAAGATGGATATTTCCAAAGTCCCCAGCATTGAACATTTGCGCCAGATCTATCAGCGCCGTGCGCCGAAGATGTTTTATGACTATTGCGATACCGGGTCATACACCACTAGCACCTATCTCGATAATACAGCGGCGTTTGCCAAATATAAACTACGCCAGCGCGTGGCTGTGAACATTGATAATCGTAAATTGAATTCGACCATGGTGGGCCAACCGGTCACCATGCCCGTGGGCCTGTCGCCAATTGGCTCTTGCGGTATGCAACATGCCGATGGTGAAATTCATGCGGCCCGTGCCGCAGAAAAATTTGGTGTGCCATTTTGTTTGTCGACCATGAGCATATGCTCGATTGAGGAAGTGGCCAAACACACCACCAAGCCATTTTGGTTTCAGCTGTATGTGATGAAAGATCGTGGCTTTGCGACCTCATTGGTTGAACGCGCCAAGGCCGCCAAATGTTCGGCTTTGGTTTTAACGCTTGATCTGCAAGTGCTGGGGCAACGCCATAAGGACGTGGTGAATGGGTTGTCATCACCGCCAAAGCTGACAATCAAGAACATGCTGAACATCGCCACCAAGCCGCGTTGGGCTTTGGGAATGCTCGGCACCAAAAATCGCCAATTTGCAAATATCGTGGGCCATGTGAAAAACGTAGGCGATGTCGCTTCGCTGAATGAATGGGCCAACCACCAGTTTGATCCGACGCTGGATTGGAGCTCGGTTGAGTTTATTCGCAAGCAATGGGATGGCAAGCTGATCCTCAAGGGCATCAACGATGTTGAAGACGCTAGGATCGCATCGAAGCTGGGCGCTGATGCAATTATCGTTTCCAACCATGGCGGCAGGCAGTTGGACGGGGCGTCGGCAACGATTGATATGCTGGGGCCGATTGTTGATGCTGTTGGCAAAAAGTCTGAGATTATTTTAGATTCGGGTATTCGCACCGGAATCGACGTTTTGCGCGCACTGGCTTTAGGCGCTGACAGCACTATGATTGGCCGCGCCTATATTTTTGGACTTGGCGCAGGCGGCGAGGCGGGTGTCACCCGCGCGCTCGAAATCATCCGCAAAGAAATGGATATTACCATGGCACTGTGTGGCGAGACCGATGTCAAGAAATTCGGACGTCATAATCTGCTTGTAAGATGACC
>CAXTKN010000022.1:13709-17407 GCA_964244805.1 uncultured Aestuariivirga sp. | reverse complement strand
CACTGAAGCGTGCGGCGGCCACTGTCAAAACTGCAATGACGGCTGATAGACCTGCACATGTTGATGTTTCACCCACTCATACCAAGACGAGACTTTATGGCGAGACCAATCCAGTTGAAGCGCAAGGCTTTGCCACGAAAGTCAATCTGCTCGAGACGGTTGATAAGTTTACACGTGGCCTTGATCCGCGCGTGAAGCAGGTTTCTGTGTCGATGGGAACCAGCTGGCAAAAGGTGACGATTGTTCGTGCTGACGGGCAAATCTATAACGACATCCGCCCGCTGACACGCTTTGGTGTTTCTGCGGTGACTGAAAATAACAAAACTTCTGGCCAAGGCAGCCATGGATTTGGTGGACGGGCGCAACCGCTTTCATATTTGACGGAAGAAAACTGGCAGGCCGCAGCGCGTGAAGCTGTCAGGCAAGCTTTGGTGGGGCTGGATGCGGCCCCTGCTCCTGCGGGTGAGATGGATGTTTTGCTTGGGCCAGGTTGGCCTGGTATTCTGCTTCATGAAGCGATTGGCCATGGGCTGGAAGGTGATTTCAACCGAAAGGGCACGTCGGCGTTTGCAGGCCTTATGGGTCAACGCATTGCATCTGAAGATGTAACTGTTGTTGATGACGGCACGATTGTTGATCGCCGTGGATCCATCAGCATTGATGATGAAGGCACTTCGCCAAATTGCACAACGCTGATAGAAAATGGAATCTTGGTTGGGTTTATGCAAGACCGGATGAATGCACGCCTTTCAGGTGTGAAGCCAACGGGCAATGGACGCCGCGAATCTTATGCCCACGCACCACTTCCGCGCATGACCAACACTTACATGATGAACGGCAAGCGTAGCCCTGACGAAATTTTAGCTTCGATGAAAAAAGGCCTTTTTGCAAAATCATTTGGTGGTGGGCAGGTTGATATTACATCAGGCAAATTCGTGTTCACTTGTACTGAGGCTTATATTGTCGAAGATGGAAAATTGATGCAGCCGGTGAAGGGTGCAATATTGATTGGCGCTGGTGCTCAGGCCCTGAAGCAAATTTCCATGGTGGGCAACGACATGGCGCTTGATCCAGGCATTGGCACGTGCGGCAAGGCGGGCCAAGGTGTTCCCGTGGGTGTGGGCCAGCCATCCCTTCGCATTAACAATCTCACTGTGGGTGGTACTGCCACTTAAATGCCGCTCCCGCAGCTTGTCATTTTTGATATGGATGATGTGCTGTGTCACTATGATCTGGGCAGGCGTCTGCGAGCCCTTGCCGCACTTGCTGATGTATCGGCGCGTGATGTGCGGGCTGCGGTTTGGGATTCTGGATTTGAAGAGCTGGCTGATGCCGGGGGATATGCTGATCCTGAAGTTTACCTCAAAGAATTTGGGCAGCGCTTAGGATACCCCATCACCCAAGAACAGTGGATTGAAGCACGGCGTATTGCAATGACTCCTTCGCTGGATGTGTTGGCGCTGGCAAAAAAAATTAGCACGCAGACCAGCCTTGCGATTTACACAAATAATGGCCCTATCGTGAAAAATAATCTCGATACGCTATTTCCTGAGGCGGCTGCAGTTTTCGAAAATCGGTTCTGCTCTTTTCAATTTGGCACCAAGAAGCCTGATCCAGAAGCTTTTACACGGCTCGTCAATCTTGTTGGAAAAGAGCCTTCACATTGCTGGTTCATTGACGACAAGAAATCCAATGTGCAGGGTGCGCGCATGGCAGGTTTAAAAGCGCATCATTTTGTGAACTATGAAGGGCTAGTGGCCGAGGCAAACGAGATCGGATTTGAACTATGAGCGCTCCTGCATATCAAGCAAAATTCCTGCAAGGCTCAATCATGCGCCACATTGTTGTCATGACGCTGACGGGTGCCTTTGGTTTGATGGCGGTGTTTCTTGTCGATCTGGCCGACTTCTATTTTTTAGCGCAACTCAACGATACGAACGTCACGGCGGCAATTGGTTATGCTGGTACAATTGCATTCGTCAATTTGAATTTAAGCATCGGCACTGGCATTGCCGCTGCGGCACTGGTTGCGCGCAATATGGGCATGCGCAATCCCGAACGGGCAAAGGAATATGCCACGAGTGCATGGCTTTTTACGGTTTTAGTGTCGGCGGGTTACACACTGTTGGTGGCGATTTTTCTGCCGCAAATTTTAACGCTTCTTGGTGCCAAGGGCGAGGCTTTGCATCAGGCCGAAATCTTTGTGTGGACGCTCACACCTGGGTTTATTTTTTTAGCTGGAGCGCTCAGTTGTTCATTCGCATTGCGCGGCATTGGAGCGGCACAACGCTCAATGTACATCACGCTTTCCGCAGCGATTGTAACACTCATCCTTGATCCGATTTTTATTTTCAAATTCGGCTGGGGCATTCAAGGAGCTGCGGTGGCCAATGCGGTTGCGGATTTTGTAGCGTTTCTGTTTGGCATGCATGGATTGGTTGTGGCGAATAAATTTTTGCATTGGCCAAGTTTTGCCGGGTTGAAGCGCGATTTTCCAGATATTTGGAAAATCGCTTTTCCAGCAGTGCTGACGCAGCTCGCAACACCTTTCACTATCGCTTACACGACGGCGATTGTTTCATCTTATGGCGAAGAAGCTGTGACAGCTACGGCTTTGATCGGCCGCATTGTTCCTGTTGCCTTTGGTGTGATCTTTTCGCTCTCAGGTTCAGTGGGGCCGGTGATCGGGCAGAATTTTGGGGCCAAGAATTTTGACCGGGTGCGGCAAGCTTTGAATAAAGGCATGATTTTCGCTGCTGTCTATACGGTAATTGTGTCTTTGATCATCTTTGCTTTGCGCAATAATATTGCAAACCTATTTAATGCCTCACCGCGCGTGACAGAATTAGTCGTTTTTTTTGCGACTTATGTGGGCCTCAGTTGGGCTTTTGCTGGCTCGCAGTTTGTGGCTGCTGCTGCTTTCAACAATCTGGGGCGGCCTGGCCTTTCAACGTGGTTCAATTGGGGCAAGGCCACGGTGGGCACCATTCCCTTTGCTTGGGTCGGTGCCCATTATTGGGGGCCAGAAGGCATCATGGCGGGAACGGCGATTGGGGCCGTGTTCTTCGGCATCATATCGGTTTGGGCTGCATTTCGCGTCACCAACCAGCTGGAAACTCAACACGTGGCTTAGCCTCTGCATAAATTGCTGCGGCGGCGGGTGCTGCTGCGATCTTCGAGCGCGTTTGCGGCATTCACATAAAAAGGTTGGCTGTAGGCCCAGTTAATTTCTTCACGGGTCACGCCCAAATCGCGCAGCATATAATCATCCATCTGGCTGAGCTGTTTGACAGTGCGGCGCGCTTGGAAATTGTGGATCAGCCGCGAGAGTATGCCTTCGCCTTCGAGGCTACCAGATACTTGAGCTTGGTGGTGAGCATAGTCATTCATGGTCATCGTCCTTTTGTTTGCAGAATCGTGAAAATCTGCATTTAAGTTACTGATTAAATTGAGTAATATTGTTGGTTGTGATCACTTTATCGCAGATTTCTATTGATCAATCCAACGAATGTGTTAAATGATATCCATTCAAATTTGTGATGGGTGGTTTAAATGATACCTAATCTTGATGTCGATCATTTGAAGACGTTTCTGGCCATTGCCGAGACCGGCAATTTCACCAAGGCGGCGGATGAAGTGAACAAGACCCAGTCTGCGGTTTCGATGCAGATGAAGCGGCTTGAAGAGATGTTGGGCCG
>CAXTKN010000022.1:9680-13609 GCA_964244805.1 uncultured Aestuariivirga sp. | reverse complement strand
CTAATACGCCGCCGCCTTAAACACGGGCGCAATATCTTGACCCCAGACATTATTATAAAGATCGAGCAGTTCTTGTGCCCTGGTTTTGTCGCGGGCGACTTCGTCGTCCAACACATTAAGGAAATTGGATTCTTCCATGCCTCGTGCGTTTAAACCAGCACGGGCGATTTTCAAAACTTCGCGGCCAATATCTAGCAAAGTGCGGCCCATGAATTGGGCGTGGAGGCCTTTGATTGCCACTTCATCGCGCATGGATTGGCGTTGGGCTTCAGTTGATGGCTTGATCAAATCATATGCAGCATCGAGTGATGCTTGATCATAAAGGAGGCCCACCCAAAAGGCGGGCAACGCGCAAAGTTTATCTTGCAGTCCTGAATCAGCGCCGCGCATTTCCAGATATTTCTTCAAGCGCACTTCAGGGAAAATGGTGGTCAGATGATCGGCCCAATCTTTCATGTTGGGTTTTTCGCCGGGCAACTGTGGTAGCTTGCCTTCCATAAATTTACGGAAGCTTTCGCCTGCTGTATTTAAATATTTGCCATCACGCATGGCAAAATACATTGGCACGTCCAATGCGAATTCAACATAGCGTTCGATGCTCATGCCTTCTTCAAATACAAAAGGTGTCATGCCAGAGCGGGCGTTATCCGTATCTGTCCAGACATGGCTGCGGAAGGATTGATAGCCGTTGGGTTTGCCTTCCAAGAATGGCGAGTTAGCGAACAATGCTGTGGCCAATGGTTGAAGTGCAATTGATGTTCGAAGCTTTTTGACCATGTCGGCTTCGTCAGAGTAATCGAGGTTCACTTGCACAGTGCAGGTGCGGAACATCATATCGCGGCCCATGGTGCCAACCTTATCCATATAAGGTGCCATTATCTTATAGCGGCCTTTGGGCATGATCGGTGTGTCGGCGCGCGTCCACACAGGGCTGGCGCCGAGGCCTAAAAATCCGATGCCGAGTTTATCGCCGATGTCACGGACTTGTTTGAGATGTTCAGAAATTTCGACACAGGTTTCGCCCACTGTGTTTAAGGGCGCACCTGAAAGCTCAAACTGTCCACCAGGTTCCAATGAAATATTGGCCAAGGAATTCGGGTCAGACAGGGCGATGATGTGTTCACCTTCATACACACCTTGCCAGCCATAGGCATCGCGGAGGCCTTCGAGCAAAGCGCGGATCGAACTTTTGCCATCGTAAGGAACGGGGCCAAGCGTGTCTTTGAGAAATGGAAATTTCTCATGCTCGGTGCCGATGCGCCAATCTGATTTTGGTTTGAAGCCTTCAACAAAATAAGCGATCAGTTGATCTTTGCTTTCGATTGGTGCACGCGCTTCTGCGTTATCGGGCGTTGGTCCGCTCACTTGTATTTATTTCCCATTGTTGCCTCTTCACCATCTAGGCATTTGGCATGACTGCATCAAGTAGCATTATGTGACTTGTGCTATTACGATTTGTAAGGGGTGCCCCAGTCGCCAAGTTTGGCTTGCACAAGCGATAGGGCGGCAATGGCCACTGTATCTGCGCGCATGATGCGCGGGCCGAGCTTGATGGCGGTTACAAAAGGCAATGATTTGAGATGTTTACGCTCATCTTCTGTAAATCCGCCTTCCGGGCCAACACAGACTGCAAGTGGTGGTTTAAGTCCTTCCAGCGCTTGTAACGGATCCGAAACATTAGCTGTTTCATCGCAGAAGATTAATCCGCGAGAAGGATCCCAAGTCTTTAGTACTGCATCAAATTTTTGTGGTTCAAGCACTTCAGGTAGAAACACAAGATTGCATTGTTCGGCTGCTTCAATCACGTTCGCACGCATTCTATCCAGGTTCACGCGCTCAGCAATAGTGCGGGCCGTGATGATGGGGCGTAGACGTCTGGCGCCCAGTTCCGTTGCTTTTTGAACCAGATAATCAAGGCGCTGATGTTTGATGGGCGCAAACAGATAATCGATGTCTGGCGGCGGGGTTGCCTCGCTCAGTTTTTTTTCGATTCGGATGCGAACTGATTTTTTCGTCGCCTCCGTGATGTAAGCCAGCCATTCACCATCGGTGCTGTTAAAAACTTGCACTGGATCGCCCGAACCGTGGCGCAAGACGTTAGCTAAATAATGCCCCTGCTCTCGCTCCAAGGCGATTTCGGCATTGATTGATAATGCGGCATCAAGGTGCAAGCGGGGTGTGGTTTTTGCCATGGGCTTTGTGTATCACGGCGTCCGATATGAGCGAAACAACAAAGATTGCAGATGCAGTGAAGGCCAGTTGGGTGGATCTTCTGCCTGCTGTGCTGGTGCCCTATGCGCAATTAATGCGGCTTGATCGGCCCATTGGCTGGTGGCTTTTGCTGCTGCCGTGCTGGTGGGGACTGGCGCTAGCTCAGATTGCCGCTGGCGGCGGCGGGCCCGATTTGTGGAAGGCATTTTTATTCTTGATCGGTGCCATTGTCATGCGCGGTGCTGGTTGCACGCTAAATGATATTGTTGACCGCGATATTGATAACAAGGTTGAGCGAACGCGGCTGCGTCCCCTGCCCGCCGGGCTGATAAGTTTGGGCAGCGCTTTTGTATTTTTGGCGGCTCAGCTTTTAGTTGGATTGGTTATCCTGTTGCAGTTCAACCGTTTCACTATTATCACAGCAATTGCTTCATTAGCTATCGTTGCGGTCTATCCCTTTATGAAGCGCATCACCTATTGGCCGCAGGTTGTTTTGGGCTTTGCGTTTAATTGGGGAGCGTTGGTGGGGTGGACCTCGGTTCACAGCAGCATTTCACTTGCGCCCATTTTGCTTTATCTCGGGGGCGTTTCTTGGACGCTGGCTTATGACACGATCTATGCGCATCAAGACAAAGATGATGATGCTTTGATTGGCGTTAAATCGACGGCGCTGAAATTCGGGGATACCACGATTTATTGGTTGGTGTTTTTCTTTACGTTGGCGCTGGCTTTGATTGATGCCAGCCTGTGGCTTGTATCGGCACCGCTGCCTGCCCATATCGGAGTGGCGGGAGCGGCGATGCATGCGGCTTGGCAGATTTCGCGCTTTGACGGCAATGACTCGCACATGTGTTTGAAACTGTTTCGCGCCAACCGCGTGTTTGGTGTAATCATTCTTCTTGGCCTTTTGATTGGAAACTTTATTTTATGACAGATAAATTATTGGACATCGCCGCTGATCTGGTTGCGCGGGCGCGCAAGCTGGGGGCCACTGATGCGGACGCGATGGCAGTTGAACAAAGCAATGTGAGCGTTTCAATCCGCGAAGGTGCAGTTGAAGATTTAGAGCGTTCAGAAGCCACGGGCGTTGGCCTTCGGGTTTTTGCTGGTAAATCTTCGGCGATTATTTCGGGCAGTGTTCTATCATCGGATTCTTTGCAGAAATTGGCAGAGCGCGCACTGGCCATGGCCAAGGCGGCACCACCGGATGAATATTGTGGATTGGCTGATCCATCGCAATTGGCAAAGGGTGATATTGATTTGGATATGGTTTCAGCTGATGAGCCTTCGGTGGATCAGCTGAAGTCCATGGCCATTGATGCTGAACGATTTGCACTCGACGTCAAAGGTGTTTCCAAGAGCATCGGCTCTGGCGCTTCAGCATCGAATTATTTTGTTTCTCTCGCCTCCACCAATGGCTTTTCACGCAGCTATCGGCGCACGGGTTATGGCCTGAGTGCTTCGGTGATTTGCGGTGAAGGCACCGACATGGTGCGCGATTATGATGGCACATCAGCCAATCATTTTTCCGATTTGGAAACACCTGAAAAAATTGGCCGCACTGCCGGTGAACGCGTGGTTGCAAAGATCAATCCACAGAAGCTGACTTCGCGTTCCTCGCCGGTGATATTTGATCGGCGCGTCTCTTCCAGTTTGTTGGGACATTTCAGCGGGGCGATAAATGGTTCGGCGATTGCGCGTGGTGTTAGCTTTTTGAA
>CAXTKN010000022.1:8489-9580 GCA_964244805.1 uncultured Aestuariivirga sp. | reverse complement strand
AGCGAAATTACTGTGGCTGGAAATTTGAAAGATATGTTTATGAGCTTGGTTCCAGCCAATGATTTGTTGTTCAAAGGGGCGACCAACGCGCCTTCTTGCTTGATCGAGGGCATGACCATTGCTGGGCGTTAAGGTTTCTGATCAATTTCAAGCTGATGCGGAATTGCTGTTTAGCGCTGTGCAAGATGCAGGAGCGATGGGCCTCGAGCTTTCGCGCCAGAATGTGCGCAATTGGGCCAAGCCTGATGGCTCGACAGTAACGGAAGCCGATTTGCAGATTGATGCGTTTTTGAAATCGCGCTTGCATGGGGCGCGGCCAGATTATGGTTGGCTATCAGAAGAGTCCATTGATACGCCTGACCGCCTTTCGCGCAAACGGCTTTGGATTGTTGACCCCATTGACGGCACGAATAGTTTTGTGAATGGCACGGATGGCTGGTGCATAGGTGCTGCTCTGATTGAGGATGGCCAACCAATTTTAGCTGCACTCTATCAACCGAAGGCTGATCTGTTTTATGCGGCAGCTTTGGGGCATGGCGCTTTTTGTAACCGTGTATCGATGAAGCCCAATGATGGAGCTGGTTTTGCTGGGGCCACCTTGCTTGGCACGGGGCGCGCGTTAAAATTATTGCCCGGCGTCGAAGCTGCTGCTTCACCAAACATTCCATTGCTTTTGCGGCTTGCTCATGTGGCTTCAGGCAAGGCTGACATCGCTTTGTCATTAGGCATGCGCAATGATTGGGACTTGGCGGCGGGGCATTTATTGGTGCAGGAAGCTGGCGGTCTGATAACGCAGTCCACTGGCGCACCAATGATTTATAATCAACCAATGCCAAAGCAAAACGGTTTGCTGGCTGCGGGGAAGAAAAGACACAGCACAGTGCTTAAGCAATTGGAGGCGATATGACGGAAACGAAAGAACAACTGCTGCATCTGGTTTTTGGCGGTGAACTGCAAGATGTGTCTCATGTCACATTCAAGGATTTGGCGAAGTTGGATGTGGTAGGGTTTTACCCCAACTACGCAGCCGCCCATCAAGCGTGGCTAGGCAAGGCGCGTGAGACGATTGATAATGCGCAGATGCGGTATTT
>CAXTKN010000022.1:7010-8389 GCA_964244805.1 uncultured Aestuariivirga sp. | reverse complement strand
GGAAAATTATCGTGCACTTCAGCAGCTAAAACCTTGCGAACTTCGGCGCAGTCGGCGTGCATTTGTGTGACCAGTTCATCCACGCCTTTGAAGGTTTTATCGGGTCTGATCAAATCCACGAAATTGACCGTTAGAATTTTACCATAGAGGTCGATATCTTGATCGAGCAGATAGACTTCTAAGAAAGTCCGCTTGGTATCAAAAGTGGGTCTATCGCCGAAATATGCTGCACCTTGCCAACAGGGTGTTGTTGACGGAGCAGCAGAGTCTCGCGCTGTGACCGCATAGATTCCGCGGAAAGGTTCGGCGCCGGGATCGAGAATAATGTTGGCTGTTGGAAAACCTATCGTGCGGCCGCGTTGGTCGCCGGGGACGACTTCGCCCATGACCATCCATTGATAGCCCAGTTCATTTGCAGCCGCGCGCACATGGCCACGGCGCAGGCTGGTGCGGATTGAGCTTGACGAAAACGGTGCGCGGCCATCGCCATCGTCGGTGACTTGATCTACGACGGTTACGGTGAACCCATGTTTGGCACCCATCTCACGCAAATTTTCTGGCCCGCCTTTGCGGCCTTTGCCGAAGTGGAAATCATAGCCCGAGACAACGTGCGAAACGCCCAGGCGTTTGATCAGATGTTCTAATATAAATTCATCGGCGTCGAGATTTGAGAGTGCTTCGTTGAAATCGATGCTGGCTGCAAATTCTGCCCCAAAGGCGGAAGCCAAGCGCATTTTCAGGGGGTGAGGTGTTAATCGGAACACCGGTTCTGCTGGGCGGAAGAAGGATCTGGGGTGTGGTTCGAATGTTAAAATACCCCACGGCTTGTTTGTATCCGCCGCTTGCTTGCGCGCTATGTTAAGGAGTTCTTGGTGGCCACGGTGCAACCCGTCAAAGTTACCGATGGCCACAACGCCGCCGCGTAGAGCTTCTGGAAATTCATTGGCTGGCAAAAACACTTTCATGGGCTGGCCATAGCCAAAACTTCAGTGCCAGTCTAGTTCAGGCATATGAGCTATGATATTGGCGTGGGGCACAGAGTTTTGGGTTTCAGCCACAATATCATCACTTACGTTGATGCCATCGGTAATGAACACGCATGGCACGCCTAAATCTGCTGCACCTTTCACATCGGTTTGTGGGCCATCGCCGATGCAGAGAATTTGGTTTTTGTTGATTGCGTGGCCCAATTTTTCTTGGGCTTTCAATATGGCCAAATCATAAATTGGCGTGAAGGGCTTTCCAGCCATTAAAACTTTGCCGCCCATATTTGCGTAAGCTTCGGCCAATGTACCAGCACAAGGGATCAAGCGATTGCCCTTTTGCACCACCTTATCTGGGTTGGCGCAGATCATGGTGAGGTTGTGCTGTTTCATTTC
>CAXTKN010000022.1:4907-6910 GCA_964244805.1 uncultured Aestuariivirga sp. | reverse complement strand
GCAGCGGCGTGGAAATCAACGGAGGCGTTTTCGATGGCTTCTTTTTTCACACGGCGCGGTGGTGCAAAACACGGGCCGGAAACAAGGCGGGTGATTTGCGGCAGTTTGCCGATGATCCGTTGATCAGCAACACCAGAAACAATCATTTGCACGCGGGAAGCTCTAGCGGTTTGCGTAAAACTGGCCATGGCCAATGACGGGCCGTGAACGGCATCAATTGCTGAAGAGTCGAGGCTGACGAAGCGGACATTCAGGGTGTTCATGGCATTGAGATCGAGGCCTGCAATCGAGACATTTGACAAGCCAAATCTGGCACCTTGGCGGGCGAGTTCTGCGAGGCCTTCAAGAGCTTGTTCAGTTAAACCTGCCAACATGGCGTGTGGAAATTCAAAGATGAGACCTTGGGAAATATCAGCTGCCGCCTTACGGTCGGCATTGATTTGCGTGATTGACTCGCGCGATGCCAGAGTGGATGCGCCGATGGGCATGAAAATATTTAACTGCGGATCACGCTGACGTAATTTGCGCAACAACGCATCTGCTTCACGGGCCACGAAAACATCAAGCGCTGGTCTCACACCAATTCTTTCAGCGTGATGGAGGAATGTATCGGACGCCAACTCTTCTCCCTGCCCGTCTGCCAAGGCCAGATGCATGCGGTAATGCGCGGTTCGGCCGGTGCTGAGATCGATGATGGGTTCGAGTGAAACCGAAAGCTGATCGCCGAAGGGTGACGCGGGTTCCTGTTCGTGCGGCGGCTCAACAAGCTTTGTATGATTGTTTGGCGGCGGCGGAGTAGCGAAGACTGGCTCTGAAGCAGGTTGCGCGTAGTAAGTTGTGCGTTGAATCTCGTTGAGCAGACTTGTGTAACTGTCTTTCAATTCGGAAAAGCCACGCGCCATTAATTCACGGTCACGCTTTGCTTCGAGCTTGGATTCATCAAGCGATTTGTTCAGGGTTTCGAACTGGCCCTTGCTGTCTTTCGTATTGCGCAAAGCCATGGCGATGTCGGCCTCAGTGTTTTGGCGATCGTTGCTTAAGTCTGACGAGCGGCGCGTGACAAGTGCCATGATCGTTGCCTGGGATAAGCCAAGCGCTAAAACAGCTAAAACAATGGCGGGCAATGGCGCGGTGCCGCCGCCGATCATATAAAACCCGCTACCAATTGCAGTGGCCAAACTGATCACCACGACACTGATATATGGCCAATCTTGTTTTTGCATTCCCTACCCCAAGTGCGGAATTGATCCTGCACCCCGTCCGAATCATTCAGGCCCCAGACTAAACAGTCTGAGGCCTGATGTGAATCCCGATTGGGTTACTTGTGAGCTTTTAAATTAGGCCGTCTTTCTGGTGATTGCGCCGTCGATTGCTGCAACCACCTCATCCAGATCGCTCTTTGTGGCGATATAGGCTGGGCTTAAACATAGCGTGTTGTTGAGGCCCGGCAGCGAGCGGTTAGTTGCCCCGATGATAACTGCGGAATTGGCCATGCAATCGCCAACGATGGCTTGCACCATGGCTTCTGGCAGCGGTTCTTTGGTCTCGCGGTTTGATACGAGTTCCACGCCTTGAAACAAGCCCAGCCCGCGCACATCGCCAATGATTTGGTGCTTGGCTTGGAGGCCTTGCAACTTATCCATCAGATATTCGCCCATGTTTTTGACGTTATCGAGCAAGTTTTCTTCTTCGAGAATTTCCATGTTGGCAATTGCAGCGGCAGGGCCACCCGTGCAACCGCCGAACGTGGAAATATCGCGGAAGTGGCTCATCGGATCTGACGGGTTGGCTTTGAATTCGTTGAACACGGCTTCGGTGGTGACCGTGCAAGATATTGCGGCATACCCTGAGGCCACACCTTTGGCCATCGTCACAATATCTGGCTGAACACCAAATTGCTGATATCCGAACCATGTTCCGGTGCGGCCCATGCCGCAGACCACTTCGTCGATGATCAACAGCACGTTGTGTTTTTTACAAATTTCTTGGACGCGCTCCCAATA
>CAXTKN010000022.1:0-4807 GCA_964244805.1 uncultured Aestuariivirga sp. | reverse complement strand
ATCGTCGTGCCGTGATAATCGCGCTCACGGTAGAGGATCTTATATTTTTTGCCGTCATATTTGTTATGAGCAATCTGGCGGACAATTTTATAGGCCTTCTCGTTGGCTTCTGATCCGGAGTTTGAATAATAGACGCGGGTGAGGCCTGGCATTTTTTCGATCAAGTTTTTGGCAAATGTTGCGCCGGGGATCGAGCCCATGGCGCCAGCGAAATAATTCATCTTCACCAACTGGTCGCGCACGGCATCAGCAATTTTCACGCGGCCATAGCCAACATTAACCGTCCACACACCGCCCGATACCGCGTCCAAATGCTCGCGGCCCGCTTGGTTCCAAACCCGCAATCCCTTGCCTTCGATGATGATCAGAGGATCAATGGTTTCGAATTTTTTGTGTTGCTGAAGGTGGTGCCACACATGGGCCTTATCGGCTTCGACAATATCGGAATAGTCGTTCTTGGGGGCATGAATGTTCATGGGGCTTCACCTCTGCTGCGGAATTGCTGCTAGCATAGCAGAGGTGAGCCAGTTAGGGAAATGATCCAGGGCGACACAGTGCGCGGGGCCAGTTCAGTTATTCGAAAATGAATATGTGCTGCTTCAGGGCCAGGTTAAATTCAACATAGCCCAAGCAACGGCGCAGTTCTTCACGGTAAACTTGGTGGCGCTTGAGTAAAACTTCACCTAGACCATGCAGCTGCTTATCGCCATTGGCTGGAGGATGAAGCGGGGCTACAAACTTGCGGCCATAGACAATGGCCACATAAGTGCCCGCAGGTGCTGTGTCTTCATCAGTGGCTGGGGCGATGTAATCACCCACAAAATTATCAGCCTTGAACTTAGCTTCGTCGCGGCAAGTGTTGAAGTGTGGGGTGTTTTCAAGAGGTTTAACGTCTTGAGCCAAAGCTGAACCGGCTAAAGTGAACAATGCCGCCGCCACTATTTTCAATTTTAACAAATTCATAGCATCACCCATCTTTACCTACCGCGTCTCAAATTATCTTGGAATGATACAGGACGTTAGTAAAGTGTTAATGATGGTTAACAGAATTTAGGTTTTTATATTTATATGAGATTTTATGCTGACAACTCGAACTGAAGGTTGAATATGGAAACCATCGCCCAAATTTCTAAAAAGCTGCGCAGCGGCAAACTTGATGCTGTAGAATTAACCGAGCAGGTTTTAGGTGAAATACAGTCGTGTGATGATCAGGCAATTTTTATTTATGTCTTGTCTGATCGTGCCCTTTCTGAAGCCAAGGCGGCGCGGCGTCGTTTACGGGCGGGGAAACCTGCGAGTATTTTAGACGGCGTGCCGATTGGCTGGAAAGATTTGTTTGATATTAAAAACCGGGTGACGACCGCAGGTTCCGTGGTTTTAAAATCAGAGCAGCCCGCCAAGGTCGATGCGGACTTAGTGGCCGCAGGCAAGGCAGCTGGAATGGTTAGCATCGGCACTTTGAATATGACTGAATTTGCATATTCAGGCATTGGCCTCAATCCGCATTTTGGTACGCCGCGCAACCCGCATGATGCCAAGCTTCATCGCGCGCCCGGTGGTTCATCATCAGGTTCTGCCGTTGCTGTGGCGAAGGGCCTGCTTCCCGTAGCCATTGGCACAGACACAGGCGGATCAATTCGCGTACCTGCCGCCTTTAATGGCTTGGTGGGTTATAAAAGTTCGACTGGGCATTACGATGTGAGCGGGGTGTTTCCATTGTCTCGCAGCTTGGATTCACTCGGGCCAATCGCTCAGACGGTTGAAGACTGTGTCTTGGTTGACCGTGTTTTAAGTGGTTTAAATAAAACCATATCGAAGCACCCCGTGAAGGACATGGAATTTATTGTTCCAACAAACATTATGTTTGATCATATTGAACATGCTGTGCAGTCAAATTTTGAAGCGGCATTGAGGCGTATTTCAAAAGCTGGTGGCAAGATCAGGCACAAAGCTATTCCAACGTTTGACGAATTTTTTGAACTGCAAAAAACTCATGGCAATGTGTCGGGGGCTGAAGCGTTGCATCTGCATTGGAACCGGGTAAACGGGCCAGATGCCTCGCGCATGGACGCTCGTGTGGTAAAGCGCATTTTATCTGCTGAAAAAATGATGGCAGTTGATCTGGTTGAGGTATTGCTGCAGCGTAAAGCGATGATTGCGGCATGCAATGAATTCATCGGTGCAGCCATCGTTATTTGCCCAACTACGCCGCATGTGGCCATGGATGTAAAGCCGCTGGAAGCCGACATGGATGTTTTTTTCCAAGCCAACAACAAAACCTTACACTGCACGAGGATTGGAAATTTTCTCGATTGGTGCGGGCTGGCAATTCCTTCGGGTGTTGATCATGACGGCATGCCGACCAGCGTAATGCTATCTGCAACGCACGGCCGCGACGCGCTGTTGCTGGGAAGTGGCTTAACCCTGGAAAGCCTCATTAGAGGTTAGAAAAGGCAGAAATTGCATTGTGCCGCGCGTGTGAGGCAATGATTTTCAATCAATAGCCTTGACCTTCCCTCTCTCTCGTCCTATCTGACACACAACTGTTAGCACTCTCTGCTATCGAGCGCTAACAGGGTTGGGTTTGGCCTTGGGCTGAACTGACCATTTCCTAAACAAAACAATAGTTTACAGGAGTATTATCATGAAATTCCGTCCTTTGCACGACCGTGTTGTCGTGAAGCGGGTTGAGGAAGACACCAAGACCAAGGGTGGCATCATCATTCCAGAAACGGCTCAAGAAAAGCCAATGCAGGGCAAAGTTATCGCTGTGGGCCCTGGTGGCCGCGATGAAGCTGGCAAATTGATCCCTATCGATTTGAAGAAGGGCGATGTTGTGCTCTTTGGCAAATGGTCGGGCACTGAAGTGAAGATCGATGGCGAAGAGCTTTTGATCATGAAGGAATCTGACGTCATGGGCGTTATGGAGAAATAATTTCTCCGTTTTTCTTTCTAACAACTCAAATTAAGGAATTAAATTATGGCTGCTAAAGAAGTAAAATTTGGTGCCGAAGCGCGTGAGAAGATGCTCCGCGGTGTCGACATTCTTGCCAATGCTGTGAAAGTAACTTTGGGTCCTAAGGGCCGCAACGTTGTGATCGACAAGTCATTCGGCGCTCCACGTACCACCAAAGACGGTGTGACTGTTGCCAAGGAAATCGAACTGGAAGACAAGTTCGAAAACATGGGCGCACAGATGGTGCGCGAAGTTGCCTCCAAGACCAACGACATCGCTGGCGACGGCACGACCACTGCAACGGTTCTCACCCAAGCGATTGTTCGCGAAGGTGCAAAGAATGTTGCTGCTGGCATGAACCCAATGGATTTGAAGCGCGGCATTGATATGGCTGTGGCTTGCGCCATTGAGGACCTCAAGAAGCGTTCCAAGAAGATCAAGTCCACCGAAGAAATCGGCCAGGTTGGCACGATCTCTGCCAATGGCGAAAAGTCCATCGGCGATATGATTGCCATGGCGATGCAAAAAGTTGGCAATGAAGGTGTTATCACCGTTGAAGAAGCCAAGACTGCAGAAACTGAGCTTGAAGTTGTTGAAGGCATGCAGTTTGACCGTGGTTATCTGTCACCTTATTTCATCACCAATGCGGATAAGATGGTTGCAGAACTGGAAGATGTTTACATCTTGTTGCATGAGAAGAAGCTTTCGAGCTTGCAAGCCATGCTGCCAATTCTCGAAGCTGTGGTTCAAACATCCAAGCCATTGCTGATCATTGCTGAAGACATTGAAGGCGAAGCTCTTGCAACTCTGGTTGTGAACAAGCTGCGCGGCGGCCTGAAAATTGCTGCTGTGAAGGCCCCTGGTTTTGGTGATCGTCGTAAAGCCATGTTGGAAGACATCGCCACATTGACCGGTGGTCAGGTGATTTCTGAAGACCTCGGCATTAAGCTGGAAAATGTAACCCTTGATATGCTTGGCCGTGCAAAGCGTTGCCGCATTGAAAAGGAAAACACCACCATTGTTGATGGTGCTGGCAAGAAGGCCGACATTACGGGCCGTTGCGCTCAGATCAAGGCGCAGATTGAAGAAACAACATCAGACTACGATAAAGAAAAGCTGCAAGAACGTTTGGCCAAATTGGCTGGCGGTGTTGCTGTCATCAAGGTTGGTGGTTCAACTGAAATTGAAGTGAAGGAACGCAAGGACCGCGTTGACGACGCTCTCAATGCCACACGCGCTGCTGTTGAAGAAGGCGTGGTTCCTGGTGGTGGTGTAGCTCTGCTGCGCGCCAAGAAGGCTGTGGATGCTTTGCACTCCGACAATCCAGACACAATGGCCGGCATCAAGATCGTATCGAAGGCATTGGAATCCCCAATCCGTCAGATCGTTGAGAATGCTGGTGTTGAAGGCTCGATCGTTGTGGGCAAGTTGCTTGAGAAGACAGGCAATTACGGCTTTAACGCACAAACCGAAGAATATGTGGATATGATCGCCGCTGGCATCATCGATCCAACCAAGGTTGTGCGCGTGGCCCTGCAAGATGCGGCATCGGTTGCATCATTGCTGATCACCACCGAAGCGATGATCGCCGAAAAGCCAAAGAACTCGCCACCACAAATGCCAGGCGGCATGGGCGGCGGCATGGGCGGCATGGATTTCTAAATCCGGTTGCTTTTGCAAAATATGGAACCCCGGCCGACAGGCTGGGGTTTTTTGTTGGTTCAGCAATTGACGACGGTCCAGTGGGGCTATTCTCGCACGAATCATTCGTGATAGGAGAATCAAATGAGCAAGCGACTTGAAGCCATGCGCCGCAATCCACAAAGCGATTGGAAAATCGCTGATGTGGAA
>CAXTKN010000021.1:15590-18011 GCA_964244805.1 uncultured Aestuariivirga sp. | reverse complement strand
GGGCCTTGCTGATGCGACCAAGATGTCAATGAACGCTGCTGGTTTGAAAGAAACAATGGCTGAATCAATCAATCCTGGTGAAAAGGATTACTCAGCTCTCGTTTCGAAGATGAAGGATGCTGGCATCGATGCGATCTATATGGGCGGTTATCACCCAGAAGGCGCTTTGATCTTGAAGCAAATGCGCGAACAAGGTTCAAAAGCTCAAATGCTTTCAGGCGATTCAATGAACAACGTTGAATTCTGGACCATCGCTGGTGAAGCTGCTTCTGGCATGATCTTCACATTCGCACCAGAACCACGCACAAACCCAGCCGCCAAGGATCTCGTAGCCAAGTTCAAGGCTGCTGGCTATGATCCAGAAGGCTACACACTTTATACATACGCTTCGATCCAAATGTATGCTGCTGCTGCAACTGCCACTAAGGGCAGCGACAGCAAAGCCATCATGGGCTGGTTGCGCGCAGGCAATGTTGTGAAGACCGTTCTCGGCGATCTCGCACTCGATGCCAAGGGCGACGTGAAAGATGCAAAGTATGTTTGGTATAAGTTTGCCAACGGCAACTATGCTGAAGATGATACAATTCAATAAGCTTCGGCTTGCTTGAATGGGCCTCGCGTGAGTAACATCACGCGAGGCTTTTTTTATTTGGAGATGGTGGCGGTTTAGATTTGGAACAACTCTCACTCATATCGTCATTCCCGCGAAGGCGGGAACCTAACTTCCTGCGGGCAGTTTGCTTGTGGCTAAGTTGGTTTCCCGCCTTCGCGGGAATGACGGCATTAGTAATAGTGTTGTCAGCCACAACATCCGCCCACGCTGATATCATCATCGGCGTTGCTGGCCCCATGAGCGGCCAATATGCTATTTTTGGCGAGCAGATGGTGCATGGCGCGCAAGCTGCTATTGACGAGATCAACGCCAAGGGTGGCATATCCGGAGAACAACTCAGGCTTGTTGCGGGCGATGACGGCTGTGATAGCCGAAAAACCGAAGAGTTGGCCAAAACTTTCGTCAGCAATGGCGCTTCCGTAGTGATCGGCCATTTCTGTTCCAACGCAGCATTGATCGGCTCCAATATTTATGAAGCGGCTAACATCCCAATGATCAGCCCATCCGCTAGCCTACCTTCGCTTTCCGAAAATGCTGGCTGGAATGTAGTGCGTATCGCTTCGCGCGATGATGCTCAGGCTGAAGTGGCAGCCAGCCGAATTAAGCAAAAAACACCAGAAGCAATCGTAGCGATCGTCGATGATGGCAGTGCCGCTGGAAAGGCGCTAGCGGGTCGCTTCAAAGCTGCATATGGCAAAAACCCTATGAGCGTCACGATCAAACCAGATACCAAAGATTTTTCATCCTTAGCCACAGATGTGCAGCTTCATGGTGTGGATTCAATTTATTTTGCCTGCGCTGCATCAGACGCTGGAAACATTGCATCAGCCCTTAAAGCTCAAGGTTTACCCATCGAATTCTATGGCTCTGACAGTCTATTGGCTGATCAATTCTGGGCCAATGCCAAAGAGGCTGGCGAAGACACGCGCGCCACTTTCGCCACCGATCCGCAATCAGCCCATCAAGCCAAGCTGGCAATAGAATCTTTAAAAATTGCGGGCTTCAATGCAGACGGCGCAACACTGCCCAGCTATGCTGCGGTTCAGCTCTTCGCCGCCGGGGCGGTGCAGACGGGCGCTCATAATGGCAGGGGCATCGTTGAATATCTGCGCTCTGGAAAAGCCAACGAAACGGTTTTGGGGCCTTTGGCTTTTGATGCAAAAGGCGAGGTGCAGCCACCGCGTTTTGTGTGGTATAAATGGAGCCAAGGTGTCTATAGCGCCGAGTCTTCTAACAATTGAGTGAAATTTCATGCGCGCTTTCTTTGTCCAAATAAAATGCGAACTTGGCCAATCTTACCTCGTCGCCACTGCCATCGCCGATAAGGAAATCGCTTCGGAAATCTTTTCGACTGCGGGGGAATTTGATTTGCTGGTGAAATTCTATCTGCAAGACAATGAAGACATCGGCCATTTCGTCGCCCAAAAAGTGCAGACAATTGCTGGAATAAGGGACACTTTCACGATTGTGACATTTAAGGCTTTTTAGAGCGTTTTGGCTTTTCATGGAAAAGCCAAAATCGCCCTAAGCTCCAATTCTCGATCAACTTTTCTAAACTTTGACGATTCTGTCAAAGTTCAGGTTGATCTACCGAACAAGACTCGCAACACTGTCTATTATTTGTTACATGGGGCAAGATTAATTCTTAAGGCCTTTCATGATCCCTCGTTACTCCCGCAAACAAATGGCTGACATCTGGTCGCCTGAAACACGCTTTAAAATCTGGTTTGAAATTGAAGCCCATGCCGCAGACCGCATGGCAGAGATGGGTACCATTCCAAAGGAAGCCGCCTCCAAAATCTGGGAAA
>CAXTKN010000021.1:0-15490 GCA_964244805.1 uncultured Aestuariivirga sp. | reverse complement strand
CCCGTTTCAACTCAAGTTATCCCGCGTGATCGCCATGCGATGTTCTTTGCCGTGCTCGGTGTGGTTGCCAGTTCGATTGAACGGCTCGCTACAGAAATCCGCCATTTGCAGCGCACAGAAGTGCTGGAAGTTGAAGAGTATTTCTCACCCGGACAAAAGGGTTCCTCGGCCATGCCGCATAAACGCAATCCGGTGTTGACTGAAAATCTAACGGGTCTCGCCCGCCTCGTGCGTTCGGCCGTCACCCCTGCCATGGAAAATGTGGCGCTGTGGCATGAGCGTGATATTTCGCATTCATCAGTGGAGCGCGGCATTGGGCCTGATGCTACTGTGCATTTAGACTTCGCTTTGAAGCGCCTTGCTGGCGTGATCGATAAGTTGCTTGTTTATCCTGAAAACATGAAGAAGAACTTGGATCGTCTAGGTGGCCTCATTCACTCGCAGCGCATTCTGTTGGCTCTCACGCAAAAAGGCATGAGCCGTGAAGACAGTTATTCTGCCGTGCAACGCAATGCTATGCCCGTCTGGCGTGGCGAAGGCAATTTCCTTGATCTGCTCAAGGCTGATAAGGAAGTGAGCGCCGTCATGAAGCCAAATGAACTCGAAGCCTTGTTTGATCTTGGCTATCATACCAAGCATGTCGATACGATATTCAGCCGGGTGTTCGCGTAATGTTAAAAGTAGATGTAAGCACCCCTGCCCCGCATACCGTGGTCACACTTGAAACCACGCAAGACCTCGCCGCGTTTTGCCATCGCATGGCAGCTGAAAAATTCATCACCGTCGACACGGAATTTTTGCGCGAAACAACTTACTATCCCAAGCTCTGCCTCATCCAAATTGCAGGTGCAGATGAAGCAGTTTTGATTGATCCAATGGCACAGGGTATTGACCTTGCTCCATTCTTCGAACTTATGGCTAACCCAAAAGTTCTCAAAGTCTTCCACGCCGCAAGGCAAGACTTTGAAATTTTGATCCAGCTTTCGGGCGCCGTCCCTACTCCGGTCATCGACACGCAAATTGCTGCAATGGTTTGTGGATTTGGTGATCAGGTTGGATATGAGGCGATTGTGCGCAAACTTGTTGGCGCATCAATTGATAAATCATCACAATTTACCGACTGGTCGCGCAGACCGCTCACTTCCAAACAAGCGCTCTATGCCGTTTCCGATGTAACGCATCTGCGCGTGGTCTATGAGAAACTCCAAGCCATGCTTCACGAAACGGGCCGCGAAGGCTGGTTGGATGATGAGATTGAAACGCTCACTTCACCCGAAACTTACCGCGTGGAACCAGAAGAAAGCTACAAGCGCATCAAGGCGCGTATTCAAAACAAGAAGCAATTCGGCGTGTTGATGTCGATTGCCGCGTGGCGCGAACGGGAAGCGCAAACCCGAAATGTGCCCCGTGGGCGCATTTTGAAAGACGAAGCGCTAGCTGAGATCGCCATCCAAATGCCGCAGAAGCCGGAATCGATTAATGAACTTCGTCTGGTATCAAAAGGCACGGCGAATTCATCGATGGGAGCTGCCATTCTCAAGGCTGTGGCTCATGGTTTGGCGCGTGATCCTAAAACTATTCCAGACTTTAAAGGTCGTGGTGATGAAATGTCAGCGGCGCAACAAGCTGCTGCTGAAGTATTGAAGTTGGCTTTGAAAGTTGCTTGCGAAACAGAAAATGTTGCGCCGAAGCTGCTCGCAAGTGCAGCCGAAATTGATGCCGTGGCTATTGATGATAATGCCGACGTACCTTTGCTCCATGGTTGGCGGCGCGAAGTTTTCGGGAACATGGCACTCGACATAAAGCATGGCAAAGCGTGCATCGGCATGGACAATGGCAGGGCTGTGTTGATCAAGCGCAGTTAAGGCCCAATTAAACCCTATCTGCGAAAAGTCCTGCAAATCATATTCTGTTTGGGGACTTGAATGCCTGATACTTCAACTCACGCCTACCGCTTTGCCATTCTATTGGGGCTCTTGATCACAGTTGTTATCGGCGGGTCTTACATGCATGATTACGCCCGGGTATTGGGTGATCCCGATACATTCTGGCACATCAAATTGGGCAGTGATATTATTTCATCAGGGCATCTCCCGACGGTTGATACCTATTCCCACAGCTATGCTGGTAAGCCCTTCGTTTCGAAGGAATGGTTATCCGAAGTATTGTTCGCCCTGTCCTTTAGATCATGGGGATGGAACGGCGTGCTGGTTCTAACGGCGCTGGTGGCCGTCTCGGCTGTGCTTGTGCTTTACCGTCAACTCGCTCTATTTCTGCATCCGACCATGGCGGGTCTTTTTGCCATATTCATCACCACCATGTTGAGCCCCGTGGTTTTGGCTCGTCCGCATTTGTTCACGATGCCGATTGCTGCCTATTTTACGGCAAGTCTCTTTCGTAGCGCTGAAACAAGACAAGCGCCGCAGTTTTGGCTCTTAGGCCTCGTTGCACTCTGGGCGAACCTTCATGGCAGCTTCACGCTCAGTTTCGTGATCGCTGGTTTTGCTTTTCTGCACCTGTTCGAAAATATCCGCCTGACCGACAAACCGCTTCTCGTTAAGTGGTGCATCTTTTTGCTTCTCTGTCCCTTCGCCGCAATGATCCACCCTTATGGTTATGAACCCATTCGCATTGGCGCCACAATGATGGCCACTAACAAAGCAATGGCTTACATCGTGGAATGGATGCCACTCAATTCGCAAGAAGATTTCATGATTGAATATTTCACCCTTGCGGCACTTGCTGCTTTGATTGGTGCGCGGTTGAAACTTGGTTGGGCCAAAACACTATTCATCATATTTATGCTGCACATGATGTTGACCCATGTCCGATTTGTCTACGTATTTTTCCTGCTCGTACCTATTGTTGTTGCCCCGCACATTGCTGAACGCTTCCCCGAAGCATCGCTCACAAATTGGTTGGGCCGTCCGCGAGATATCTTGGAACGCTTTGCTACAAAACGTTTCATACCCTTGGCGGCTTTAATCAGTGTTGGTGCGGTAATCGCCAGCGTTTTCTTCCTGCAAACGAAAATGCCAGCTCCACCTGAAGATACAGCAGCCGAACGACCGATAGCGTTTGCAGTTGCCAATCATTTAGAAGGCAATGTGTTCAATGAATACCGCTACGGCGGATCGCTGATATTCCACGGCATTAAAACATTTGTTGATGGCCGTGCCGAGCAATTATTCACGGGTGACTTCTTCCCAGACTATATCAATTCAGGAAAACATGATGGTGCAACGCTCTTCAAAGATTTAATCGAGAAACATCAAATCACGTGGACGCTTCTTCCCACTGATGATCTGCGCAACGGTTATCTCGACCAGATGGGATGGAAGAAAGCTTATAGCGATGACAAGACAATGATCTACACTAAGCCAGCGGCCTAATTAATCAATCAGCACTTTTGGCGTTCGTCCAATTTCGAAAGCCAAGCCTGCGAGGCGTTTCTCAACACGCTCGCCCATCAGATCCTTGATTTTCTTGGGGATCGTCAATACCAATGTCTTGTTGTCACCCAATTTTAATCCGATTTTGGGCAACATACCTGGCATCGCAGCCGACAAAATATAGGCCAAACGGAAAATTGAACTCAGCAAATGAGCGCGTTCGATGTGGCGCTCATCAAGCAGGCGCGTGAGATCGTCTTTCATGGTTTCGCCTTCATAGCGATAGAACACCGTGAGCGCCAAAAAGACCCGGCCTGGATGATCGACACCAACAAAGGCGGCTTGGGAAATCATGCCAAGTGAACGATCAGCGCGATAATCCGGATGGGCACGCCAACCGATATCTGCCAGAAGACAAGAGGCATAACGAAGGCGTGTCTCTTCCTCGTTCTCGTCGATCTTGCCGTCACCAAAAAGTTGATCTGTCCAATCGCAAAGTTCCAACTCATGAGCAGGCGAACGGGCATACCGCCTCGCATAATCCCAACACGAAGCAAGCAATGCATCCGATTGCATCTTACGACGCGGTAGCTTTGAATAGAGAAGTCCCTCGCGCACGCCGTAGACAGAAACTGTCACATCTTTGGCTTTGCCGTAATGCAGCAATCGGTTGAGAACCAAGGCACCAAACGGCATGGTTTCAACGCGCGACTTCGACATATCCTTCACATCTTTTAGCGATGATGTTGTCAGGCCGGAAACCAGATCGGAAATGGCCACCGCCTGTTGGCCAGTCATCATATAATGGTGGAGCACGTGAAGTGGATATTGTGCCTGAGCCATGTGAATGCGCGCGAGATTACGCCAAGTTCCACCAACGGCATAAAAACTGCGCCCATTCAGATGTTTTAAAATCTCAGCTTTTGCTAAATATTCATCAACTATGTTGGTGGCGCGTTCGATTGATCCACCGGATAAATCAATGAGACGCAAGGGGCCAATTGGCAGGGTTATTCCGTCATGGAGTTTGCCGTCGTGAAGATCAACAAGCTCAAGTGAACCCCCGCCCAAATCTCCGGCTATGCCGTCTGCTTCTGGTATCCCTGCAATTACTCCCAAGGCTGCATAACGCGCCTCTTCTTTGCCCGTTAAGACATTGATGCCAGCGCCTAACGCATTCTCTGCAAGATCAATGAATTCCGCTCCATTTTTGGCCTCGCGCGCAGCAGCTGTTGCTACGGCATAGATTTCCTTTACGCCAATTTGTTTGACCAATGTCTTGAAGCGCCTCAATTCTTGCAAGGCCCGCGCAATGGCCGCTTCATTTAATCGACCTGTGATGGCAACGCCCTTGCCGAGGCCGCACAGAATTTTCTCGTTGAATATCGGCGACGGTGACCTACGCAAGCCGTCATAAACGACTAAGCGCACCGAGTTCGAGCCAATGTCGACCACAGCTACCGGACGGTAGCTGGGGGGGACTGTTCTAAAACCATCATACCATTTCACTTGGGGCGCGCTGCTTTCTTTTTTTTGCTCAATTGCTCTGTCGGAACTTTATCGCTCAATGAACTCCCACGTCCCGACAACGACGGATTTTCCATGAAGAACTGATGCGCATTAAACAACTCTTCGCCTTTCGGCGGAACGTAGCGCAGTGATGTTCCATCGGGCAGTAAATCCCAACTTTGCTGATTGTCGCGAAAGTTGGCCACCATGATTTGATCGAGAATCTGCTCATGAACAGTCGGATTCTCAATTGGGATCAAAGTTTCAACACGCCTATGCAAATTGCGCGGCATCCAATCGGCAGAACCAATATATACTTTTGCTTTTGGGTTCGGCAACCCGTGGCCAGCGCCAAAACACACAATTCGGGAATGTTCGAGGAAACGGCCAACAATGCTTTTAACATGAATGTTTTCGGATAGCCCGGGCACACCAGAGCGCAGGCAGCATATGCCACGCACAACCATTTCAATTTTAACACCAGCGCGGCCAGCTCGGTATAGCGCATCAATGATTTCAGGATCGACCAAAGAGTTTAGCTTAACCCATATCTCTGCCGGTTTGCCTGCTTCAGCATGCTCAATTTCCGCTTCAATATTTTGCAGCAATGTTGGCTTGAGGCTGATCGGCGAGAGTGAAATCTTTTCCAGATCGTCGGGCGGCGCATAGCCTGAAATGAAGTTAAACAACCGTGCTGCATCGCGCGCCAGGGGAGGGTCACATGTGAAGAACGACAAGTCGGTGTAGACTTTAGCCGTAATCGGATGATAGTTGCCGGTGCCAAAATGCACATAGGTGCGCATATTGCCGCCCTCGCGGCGCACCACCATTGAAACTTTGGCGTGGGTTTTAAGTTCGATGAAACCGAACACAACCTGTACCCCTGCCCGTTCCAAATCGCGAGCCCACTGAATGTTGGCCTCTTCATCGAAGCGCGCCTTGAGTTCCACGAGTGCAATCACTGACTTGCCAGCCTCAGCAGCTTTAACCAATGCTGCTACAATCGGGGAATTACGTGACGTGCGATATAGCGTCTGTTTAATCGCCACAACATCAGGATCACTGGCGGCTTGGCGAATAAACTGCACAACCACGTCGAATGATTCATAGGGATGATGAACCACAAAATCTTTTTGTCTGATCGCCGCAAAAATATCGCCACCATGATCGCGGACCCGCTCCGGAAACCGCGCGACATAAGGCGTGAACTTTAAATCTGGGCGTTCATCCAAAATAAGCTGAGAGGTATCAGCAAAGCCAACCAGACCTTCGGCCATAATTGTCACTTCGCCAGACACGTCCAATTCTGCGGCGATAAAGTTGCGCAAATCATTTGGGCAAGCGCTGTCAACTTCCATGCGGATCACAACACCACGGCGGCGAAGTTTAAGCGCCGTTTCAAATAGGCGTACCAAATCTTCGGCTTCTTCTTCGATATCAATATCACTGTCTCGAATGATGCGGAAAAGGCCTTTGCCTTCAACTTCATATCCCGGAAACAGGCGCGGCAAAAACATGCTGAGCATGTTCTCCAACAACATAAAACGGGCCTTTTCGCCGGGCAACCGCACAAAGCGTTCGAGCTGTGGCGGAATGGGGAGCAAGGCCTTCATCTGGTAGCCATCGCGCTTGCGGCGCAGTTGCACCGCCATAACGAAACCACGATTCAGTATGAATGGAAATGGATGGGCCGGATCAATGGCAATTGGCGTTACAATCGGCAAAATATTGTCGAGGAAACGATTGTCAGTCCATTCTTTATCCTGCGCGTTGAGGTCATTTTCCTCGACAATGGAAATATCGTTTTGCTTCAGTTCGTCTTTCAGTTGCAGCCATCGACGATCTTGTTCGGCCATCAACTCCTGCGCGCGCTTGCGAATTTTTTCAAGCTGCTCAGCGGGGCTCAAACCATCTTGGCTGATTTCCATAACTTGTTCACGAAGCTGACCGACCAACCCCGCAACCCGCACCATAAAAAACTCGTCAAGATTATTACCGGAGATCGAAAGAAACCGCACACGCTCCAACAGCGGATGCGCGGGGTTTCTAGCCTCTTCCAAAACGCGCATGTTGAACTCAAGCCAAGACAATTCGCGATTGAAAAATCGTGATGGGCTTTCAATTAAATCCGGGGCGTTAGACAGGTCGTTCATGTTATGGGTCCTTCTCAAACCCTAATGAGATAATAATGATATTTTACAGTTGTGTGAAACTATTATCGGTTGAAGTAAACAAATCCATCGATTCAAATTTCGCAATTACCTTGGCGACCAACTGCTTGGTGACCTCCGCCCTTTCAGTGAGTGCCAATTTGTCTATTTCGGCAACAAGATTTCGGGCAGCGCCGAGAGAACGCGGCATCCTCGCTAATACATAGTTGATAAGGCCCTCATCAACGTAAATCTGGCGATCAGCGAATAACTTTACCAAAACACCCCGTAACAAAGCGTCATCGGGTGGCAAAATTTGAACGGTTGGCAGAGCTTTTATGCGTGAGGCCAAATCGGGAATTTTAAACTTTAACGTTTCGGGCCGAATGCGCGAAGTCAACAAGACAAACTTTGATTCTTGCTTTGCAAAATTGAGCGCATGAAAAAGGCCACGCTCGTCGATGCCTTCTAAATGAATATCCTCAATTGCAGCAGCACCCGTTTCGAATAGATTTGGAATTTGCTCGACATTAATTTTTGTTGCAACAGTCATGGTCCCACCACTGAACTGACGCCAGACTTCTACGAGATGGGATTTGCCGCATCCTTCAGGCCCTTCAATGATTGCACCATAAGTTGGCCATCTCGGCCATTGATCAATCAAAGCCACAGCAGCGGCATTCGAAGGCGTGACCAAAAAATCATTGCGCCCCAGTGCCACACGGTGCGGCAGATCAAGGACAAGTTGCTCAGATTTTTTTTGCATTAATGCGCTTCGGTTTATCGACGACAGGAGTTTCAACTTCAGGAACGCCCGTGAAAAACTTGCTGTGCAAATAGCGTTTCAAGCCGTAACGCACGAACACGCCGGTTGCCGCTGCCAATGGCACTGCCAAGAGCAAGCCGAGAAAGCCGAAGACATAGCTGAAAGCCAGAAGCGAAAACATCATCCAGACAGGGTGCAAACCAATTGATTCGCCAACAAGTTTTGGCGATAGAAAATTGCCCTCCAAAAACTGTCCGGCTAAAAATACTGCAATAACCAAAAGCACTTGTCCTTCATTCGGCCAGAACTGAACAAGGCCGACACCAATGGCCAATAGGCCCCCTATCAAAGCGCCGACATAGGGTATGAAACTCAACATTCCTGCGGCAAAACCAATGGCTATTCCAGATTTCAGGCCCACCAGCGTTAAGCCTGCGGCATAGAACACGCCAAGGATGAGGCACACGGTACCCTGCCCGCGAATAAATCCAGCGAGCGCTGTATCAACATCACGGGCAATTTCCCGCACCTCTTCCACATGATCGCGCGGCAACCAAGAATCCACCCTTGCAACAATATGATCCCAGTCTGCCAGAAGATAAAAAGCCACGATTGGCGTAATGACAAGCAATGACAACACACTGATCACCGCTCTGCCACCTGTCCATAACGAGGCCAAGATCGCACCCAACCACACTGCAATCTTTCCAGCATAGTCCGTCAACTGGCCTTGTAGGTCAGTACCAGAATTGGCAACGAGGTCTTTCAGTTTCTGCGGAGCTTGCTCATTGAAACGTTCAGCCAATGTCTTTGTGAGTGCGGGCAAATCTGCGACCAACTTTACCAACTGGTCGACGGCAACAGGCACAACTAAAACCGCTACGAGAACAAGAAGCAAAATGGCCGTCGCAAGAATCACAGCCGTAGCAGCAATACGTGGCAGCCCAAGATTTTCCAGTCGATCGGCCACAGGATCCAGAAAATAGGCCAAAACAAATCCTGCAATAAAGGGCAGTAAAATGGTTTGCAGCGACCAAACGATGAGAATGAGCGCAATAAGTGCTCCAATCCAAAAAGCTGACTGTCGCTGTAAGGTCATTTTAATTCTCCGCCGAGTGCGGATGCATATAGCTAATCTTTTTACGTTGAGGAAATATCATTTTCCAACTCAAATTGCCTCAATCACCCATGAGCCACCTGATCGTACCATCTGAAGGCCGGTGGCTTGTAACGATGATTGCATGTCTTCCAAATTACCAGAATATATCAGTTTGGCTGATGCGCCTTGACCGTCAAGTGAAGTTACGTCGACGCCCATAACGCCGGGTGTTGAAAGGATGCGCGCGCGAAGGCCATTCCAGGCCGTTGGGCTGGTGAAAGGAATTGCCACCGCCACCGATTGTGGTGCATTGGGATTGGCAGATTTTGCGGCAATTTTAGCTTGATCAGAATGAAATTTGTCAATCATCAACTGATGAAAACGCTGTGCCGCCATAATGGCTGAATCATTCATGGTGCCAGAATCGGCTTTATAGACTTTGTCGATGGTGATTTTTCCGAGCGGAGATTGACCGACCATATGCGCATGTATGCCGCCTTCGGGCGCTGGTTCTGCAAAGGCCACCAACAAGGTTTTCACGTCATAGCGACGGCGCAGCTTCTCGAGTTTTACGGGATCATTGCTCGTTGCATCTTGCACACTCAATGTTGAGCTATCTTCGCGGTCGCCAAGTGGAACAATCAAAGGGATCTGCGCCTGTTGGGCGTTGAGCCCCTGCCACGCTTTGCGCCAAACATTGTCATCCCACAACGTCGTCTGCCCCTGCTCGTTTTGCCACACGGGCACGACGAGCAATGCAGGCCCTTGCTGATCTGGAAGTTGAACTCCCATTTTTGAAAAAATTGATTTAATTTTTTCAGGCAGAAAACGAACTGTAAATTTTCCTTGGTAACGGCCCGGGCTAATTTTCTCTTCTTCAATAGAGAGAGACTTTAAAAGCGGTATAACTTGCTTTGATTCAAGTTGAGCCATTTCTGTGGCAGCGGCATCGCCTCCAAGCTTTTGAGCGAGTTCGACGACGGCTTTCATTTGCACTTCGACCAAAGCCTTTTCCTTGGCTGCGGCGGCGTTGGCGTCGGTGATATCTACCTCAACACCTTGCACGGCATAAGGGCTGGTTTCCACCGGGCCGGATGCAAAAACACTGCCGCTTACAAACAGCGCCGAAAATACCACCAATAGACCAAAAACAGTTCTCAACACTTGTCCCATTCTTACCCTGACGGGCTTTGATTCTGGCACGGTTTCAGGCTAGTTAACCGCAACACAAATCGCTTAACAGATTAATTGAGGCAAACTAGCGGCATGAGCGACGGCAAACAAGCAAAACGAAACGGTTTAACCTATGCGGACGCAGGTGTGGATATCACAGCTGGCAATAATCTGGTTGATTTAATCAAGCCTTTGGCAAAATCCACACGGCGCAAGGGCGCTGATGCGGCGCTGGGCGGGTTTGGCGGTTTGTTTGATTTGAAGGCCTGTGGTTACAAAGACCCGGTTTTGGTAGCGGCCAATGACGGTGTTGGCACCAAGCTAAAAATCGCAATTGAAACTGGCATTCACAAAGGCATTGGCATTGATTTGGTGGCAATGTCGGTCAATGACCTCGTGGTGCAAGGGGCCGAACCCCTGTTCTTCCTCGACTATTATGCCACCGGAAAACTTGATGTTGGGATGGCGCGGGACGTGATTGCGGGCATTGCGAATGGCTGCAAGCAAGCAGGTTGCGCATTAATTGGCGGCGAAACAGCGGAAATGCCCGGGCTTTATCATGGCTCCGATTATGATTTGGCCGGGTTTGCGGTTGGTGCAGTTGAACGCAAGAAGATTTTGCCCGCTGATAACATTGGCGAAGGCGATGTGATTTTAGGTTTGGCTTCGTCGGGCCCCCATTCCAATGGCTATTCGCTTATTCGTAAATTGGTTGAGCTAAGCGGTGTAAGTTATTCTGCAGCATCACCTTTTAGTAAAAATGAGACATTGGCCGAAGCCCTGCTCACGCCTACCCGGATCTACGTGAAATCGATTTTGAAAGTGTTGAAAGCTGGAAAATCCATCAAGGCGCTGGCCCATATCACAGGCGGCGGATTTACTGAAAACATCCCGCGCGTTTTGCCGAAGAACACCGTAGCGGAGATTGATCTCAACGCTGTACCCTATTTGCCGGTGTTCAAATGGTTGCAAAATGTCGGTGGCACAGCCGAAGCCGAAATGTTGCGCACGTTCAATTGCGGCGTGGGCATGATTGTGGTTGTGAAGGCAAAAGACGCAAAAACCGCTTCAGCCGCGTTGAAAAAAACGGGTGAGAGAGTGGTCACACTCGGGTCTATTCGCAAACGCAAAGGTAAAGAGGCACAAGTTGCCTATTCTGGGTCACTCGGCTGAGGCATGAACAAAAAGCGCGTCGGCATTCTGATTTCGGGACGCGGTTCCAACATGCGCGCGATTGTTGAAGCGGCGCGTGACCCAAATTACCCGTGTGAAGTTGTTTGTGTTGTTTCCAATCGTCCGGATGCAGCCGGATTGGAATATGCGCGGAGCCAAAATATTGCGGTCTTAGCGATTGATCATAAAAATTACCAAACGCGGGAAGAATTTGATTCGGCTGTGAATGATTATCTGCAGTCGCAAAACCTCGACATCATCGTTTGTGCGGGTTTCATGCGAATTATGACGCCAGTGTTGATCAAGCCTTGGGAGCGCCGGATGATCAACATTCACCCTTCCCTGCTGCCGCTTTACCGGGGGCTTCACACCCATGAACGCGCCATTGCAGCGGGGGATAAAGAAGGTGGCTGCACCGTGCATTTTGTGACAGCAGAATTGGACGACGGCCCAATTATTGCGCAATCGCGTGTTCCAGTGTTGCAAGGTGATACTGCGGAAACACTGGCTGACCGCGTTTTGGTCGAAGAACACAAGCTTTATCCGCTGGCGTTGGTTAAGGTTGCAAACGTTCTACTATAATCCACTGGTTATAATCGGAGCAGAATGGGCCCTCCGGGTCTTTATCAATTTCGATCAAGCGATAACCACCCAAGAATTCAAACTCAGCGGGGACATCAAGTCCAATACTTGTATATTGATCAACTTGCGGCTCTTCGGAGGTTATTTTGTAGTCGTCGTCTTCCGTCGTTCCAAATTTTTTTGATGGATAAAATGATTCTAAGTAATTCATGTCGAAGAAAAGCGTGACTTCGGATTGAAACATACTTGGCGTCGCAAACAAAATAGCCAACCGATATTTGCGATCAAGTTGAACATGAGCGCGAATGTTTTGTGCTGCAACCAAGAGTGCTTCGAGGCAGGCGCGTTGATATTCCGGTTTTGTATGTGGCGGATCGCATAATTTGGAATAGACTGGTAATCTGATATTCCAATAGCGATCATCGGAATTGGGATGAAAATCGCCTATAAAATTGAGATGAACGGTCTCCTGCCAGCGCTTTAAGCTTCGCAAATGCCGCGCAGGGTTTTTCAGTTTGCGTTTGGGGTGAAGATCAAGGCGGCGCATTCGCAGAATAAATCACTTAAGTCTCAATTTGCAAAGCCTTAAATGATCAGTCGGTTGATAGATTCGAATTTCGTGCTGAAGCAGCCTCTTGCGCCCGCTCTGCTTTCCATTTTGCTGTCAAACTTGCACGGCGGTCACGATACTTTTCAGACAAGATGTCCATGTTTTCAATACGATCCGAGCGGAAATGGCGGAAGCCCAAACGAAGTTCGCACCAGCCGATGACAATGCGTTGAGCGTCAAAATACGAAATACCGATGGGCCAGATAACGCGGTCCGTTTTCTGTTCGCGTTCATCACGATAAACAATATGCAGTTTATTTTGATTGCGAATAGCCTGTCGCAAAACGGCGAGATCAACACTGTCTGTAGTGAGATTATAGTTCGGCGGAACGGTGAGCGGTGCGTCGAAAAGCAAGGGCTTTAGGTGTGGCGGTAGAATTGCGCCAATCTTGGCAACACTGTCTTGGGCTGCAATCCGCAAAACTGCATCGCCTTGGCGGGCGACCCATGAAAGCCCTAACATAACCGCTTCCAATTCATCGGCCTTAAACATGAGCGGCGGAAGATCATATCCCTCACCCAATACATAACCAACACCCGCTTCACCGCGAATGGGCACACCGTCTGTTATCAAATCGGCAATATCGCGGTATAGCGTGCGCAACGAGATTTCCAATTCTTCGGCCATCGACTGCCCGGTGATCGGACGGCGGTGACGGCGGAGCAGTTGGATGACACGAAGAAGGCGATCGGCGCGGCGCATAAACTGTTCCTACTGCAACACTGCTGACAACATGCTGTCAGCAGTATGACATTAAAGAAAATATATCAACAGGAGAACGCAATGCTTCAGCTTCACACTTTCGGCCCGCATTTTAACATGCCGGACGGCAGCCCGTTTTGCATCAAAGCACTTCTGCTGATGAAGCTTTCGGGCTTGCCGTTTGAAACAAAGCAAATGAGTTTCAAGCAAGCCCCGAAAGGCAAAGCGCCATATTTGGTTGATGATGGCAAAGTCATCGCGGATTCGCATTTCATCATGAAACATTTGGAAACTAAACTTGGCATCGATTTTACAGGTGGCTACGGCGACGAGAAGTTGGCCGTCGGCTGGGCGGCGGCCCGCATGATGGAAGAGCATATGTATTTTCTCAATGGCTATGAGCGCTGGATGGTTGACGAGAATTTTTGGAAAGGGCCGATTCAATTCTTCAAAGAAGTCCCTGCTCCAATTCGCCCTCTCATTGCCCGTATCGTTCGCAAGAAGGCTGGAAAAACCCACAAAGCGCAAGGACTGGGACGGCACAACGATGACGAAAGATTTGAACTGGCCAAGGGCAATTTGATTGCAGTGGAAGCAATGCTAGGCAAAAATAAATATTTTTTGGGCGACAGAGTAAGCGGTGCTGATGCAACGGTATTCCCATTCGTCTGGACGGCCAGCACGCCCTATTTCAAGAGTCGAATTGCTGATTATGTTCGCACGCGGCCTGCGCTTGAAGATTATCTAAGGCGAATGAAATCTGAATTTTTTCCAGAGTATCAGAATGGCTAGAGCAAAATTTTCAGACGCCGCAGTGGCAGAAGTTTTTGCCACTTATGCGCCTGCTCAGAAGAAAAAACTGACTGAGTTGCGTGATATTATCTATCAGGTGGCTGCAACAACCGAAGGCGTCGGCGCAATCGAAGAGGCGTTGCGCTGGCAGCAGCCGAGTTATCTTACGCCAGAGACAGGCAGCGGCAGCACAATTCGAATTGATGCAATAAGGGGCCAACCCGACAAATACGCCATGTATTTTCATTGTCAGACGGGCTTGGTGGATCACTTTAAGCAGATTTATCCCAAGCAGTTCAGCTACGAAGGAAATCGCGCCCTTGTCTTTGATGTCGCTGATCAACTTCCAGAAGCCGAACTCCGGCATTGCGTTTCTTTGGCGCTCACTTATCATCTGCGCAAAGGCTCAAAAACGAAAGCGCGCACATGACACTTCCTATTATTATCGACACTGATCCTGGCCAAGATGATGCAGTTGCCATCCTCTTGGCACTCGCCTCGCCCGAACTCGAAGTTCTTGGCATTACTGCCGTTGGGGGAAATGTGCCACTCTCACTCACCGAAGTGAATGCCCGCAAAGTGTGCGAATTGGCGGGTCGTCCGGAGGTCAAAGTGTATGCCGGGGCCATTCGCCCTCTGCTCCATAATCTTGTAACCGCCGAACATGTACACGGCAAAACGGGTCTTGATGGTCCAGTGCTCGCCGAACCCACTATGCCGCTGCAAAAGCAACATGGTGTCGATTATATAATCGATACTCTGATGAACCGCCCGGCTGGCACAGTTACACTTTGCACATTGGGGCCTTTGACCAATGTCGCCTTGGCCTTGATCAAGGAACCGCTCATTGCCTCGCGCATCAAGCGCATCGTGGCCATGGGGGGTGGATTTTTTGAAGGTGGTAACATTACGCCTGCGGCCGAATTTAATATCTATGTTGATCCGCATGCCGCGCGTTTGGTTTTGGATGCAGGCATTCCCTTCACACTCATTCCGCTCGATTGCACTCATCAGGCGCTCACGACCAAAGCGCGCGTGCAAAAATTCCGCGATATGAAAAACAATTCAGGGCCAGCCGTTGCTCTGATGATGGATTTCTTTGAGCGCTTTGACGTCGAAAAATATGGAACCGACGGCGGACCGCTGCATGACCCATGTGTCATTGCGTGGTTGTTAAAGCCAGAGCTTTTCACATCGCGCGATGTGAATGTTGTGGTGGAATGTGAAAGCCCGTTGACCATGGGAATGACAGTTGTGGATTGGTGGCGGGTAACTAATCGGAAACCAAATGCCACGGTTTGTCGTGGTATCAACTCAGATGGGTTCTTCGATTTGCTGACGGAACGTTTGGCGAAATTGGCTTAAGCCGCCAACACAACAACGGGTGCGAGGATGGCCAAAGCTAATCCTGCCGCCAAAAACATCAACAACATTCGCCCGCGCTTTCGATCTTTTTCGCTCATGGATGATCTTGTGCTCTGATTCTGGGGCACAGATAAATGATTCTTTTCAAACACTTGCGACGCCGCCGTCATGGTTAA
>CAXTKN010000020.1:0-18393 GCA_964244805.1 uncultured Aestuariivirga sp. | reverse complement strand
GACTGATTTTTTATTTCTCCACTCTGTCAGATCGTCATGCCCGCGAAGGCGGGCATCCGCGTTTGATATGTGGGAAACGGAGATTCCCGCCTTCGCGGGAATGACATGCTAATAAGATGTACTTAAATCCAACTAAACGCTGGATGCTCTACTGAATTCTTGCAATCATTGCATCAAGCATCTTTGCCATATCGCCCGTCGCAATGGACTTGGCTGTGATGAGATCGGCCTTGGCACCTGAGGCGTTACCTCTACGCATGAGGTAGGTGGCGCGCAAAATGTAGACTTCGGGCTCTTTGGGCGAAGCGACAATGGCTGCATCTAAATCTGCAAAGCCACCTTTTTCATCTTTCAGAATAATCTTGGCTTCGCCACGCGCCGAGTAAGCCACGCCGAGTGTCGGGTCAGACAGCACTGCGCTGGTGAAATCGGCGACGGCTTGCGCATTTTTATGGAGCACGAGATTGATGCGGCCACGATCATAAGCAGCTTTTGCATTTCTGGGGTCCGAATCTAAGGCAGCGTCAAAAGCTTTTAAAGCGCTCGCTACATCCTTTGCAGCGAGTGCTGCTTCACCTTGCCTGACCAGATCGTCGACAGATGTTGCTTGCGCCGAACTTATTGTGAGAAACCCACCAAGCGCCAACGCCAGCCATTTCATCGTAATCAAACCCATTTAAAAATCGCAAACGCCCAAAGCGCACACACCACCAGCCCACCCCAAATTTCGTCACTCGCCCAGCCGACCCAAGCCAACATGATGAAACAGCTGCCGAGAATGCTGATGAAGAGGCGATCTCCACGGGTTGTGTCCAAACCAAATGCGCCATGGCGCGGCGCGCCGCCGGGGGAGCGATATTCTAACGCGCCCATGGCGGCGATTGAGGCGAAGATGGCGATGAAGAAAATTCCGGTCGGCCAAGTCCAGACCATCCAGGACAGATCGAAAATCGATGTGGTCTGCATTTCTGCGCCTCCCTAAACGCGGCCGAGGGCAAAGCCCTTGGCAATGTAATTGCGCACGAAATAAATCACGACTGCGCCGGGGATCAGCGTCAGCGCTCCGGCAGCAGCCAATAGTCCGAGTTGATAACCTGATGCGCTGGCAGTTTTGGTCATGATGGCTGCGATGGGTTTGGCCGCGACTGATGTGAGCGTTTTGGCGAGCAATAGTTCGACCCAAGAGAACATGAAACAGAAGAAGCAGGCCACGCCAATGCCAGCGGCAATTGTGGGGATGAAGATGCGAAAGAAGAAGCGCGGGAAAGAATAGCCATCGACATAAGCTGTTTCATCTAACTCTTTCGGCACGCCCGACATAAAGCCCTCTAAAATCCAAACCGCCAATGGAATATTGAACAGCGTGTGGGAAAGTGCGACGGCCCACGGTGTGTCGAATAATCCAATTTGCGAATAGAGTTGGAACACGGGCAATGCAAACACAGCCGGCGGAGCCATGCGGTTTGAGAGAAGCCAAAAGAACAGATGTTTATCGCCCAAAAATCTGTAGCGCGAAAATGCGTAAGCTGCAGGCAATGCAACGGCCACCGATATGACAGTGTTGATCACCACATATTCAATTGAATTGATGTAGCCCGAATACCATGATGGGTCAGTTAGGATTGTGCGGTAGCTGGCGAGCGTGAAATTATGTGGATAAAGCGTGAAGCCACCCAAAATTTCATTGGTGGTTTTGAATGACATGTTGAGGAGCCAATAAATTGGGATCATCAAAAATGTCACGTAAAGCACCGGCACATAGCGGCTGAGGTTTTTCATTTTATGCGTCCTCGTTTTTCATCATGAGGGTGTAGAACAGCCATGACAAGAACAGAATGATCATGAAATAGATCAGAGACATTGCTGCTGCTGGCCCTAAATCAAACTGACCGAGCGCAATCTTCACAAGATCAATTGACAGGAAAGTTGTGGCGCTGCCTGGGCCACCGCCGGTGAGTACAGACACCTCGGTGTAAATCATGAAGCTATCCATAAAACGCAGCAGCACGGCAATTGTCAGCACGTGTTTTAACTTGGGCAATTGAATGAACCGGAACACTGCCCAGGTTTTCGCACCATCCACTTTGGCTGCTTGATAATAAGCATCTGGAATTGACACTAAGCCCGCATAGCAGAGGAGTGCCACAAGCGATGTCCAATGCCACACATCCATCAAAACAATGGTGAACCATGCGGCCACGGGTTGGCGGGTGTAGTTATAATCGATGCCAAGGCCATTGATTACTTTGGCGAGCAAACCAATATCAGGCAGAGCCATGATGTTCCACATGGAGCCGACAACATTCCACGGAATGAGCAGCGGCAATGACATGAGCACCAGACACACAGAGACCCATGGGCCTTTCCGCGGCATGGTAAGCGCTACGCCGAGGCCGAGCGGAATTTCAATCGCCAGCACGATGCCGGAAAACAGAAGCTGACGTAGCAAGGCGGAATGGAAACGTTCGGAATGAAGTACATCTTGAAACCAATGCACGCCCGCCCACGTGAAAACATTATCGCCGAATGTTTCCTGAACAGAATAATTGACCACGGTCATCAACGGGACGAGCGCGTTAAAAGCCACCATGATGAATACGGGGGCAACCAACCACCATGCTTTATTGTTTTGGATTTTGCTGCTCATACGATCCACCCATCAGCATAAATTTGTGTGTGGGCTTTATCAAAAGCGAGATTTACTTTGCCAGTGGGAACGTCTTGATGTTCAGGCACGAGGAGTTTGATTGAACTGCCCGCCGCGCGGGTTTCAACGATACGGAAACGTCCGGCGTCGGCGACTTTTACAATATCGGCAGGGATGCCGGTCTTTGCGAAGCTCACAAATTCAGGGCGCACGCCAATTTCAAGTTTTTGGCTCTTGCCTTTATAATTTATAGCGTTGTCGGCCGAGATTGCCTGGCCCGCAAAACTGGCTTTGCCGCCATTCACCTCGCAGGGCAAAACATTCATGCCGGGGGAACCGATGAAATGACCCACAAATGTGTGCTTGGGTTTTTCAAAGAGTTCGATGGGGGTTCCGATTTGTACAATCTCGCCATTGTTCATCACCACGACTTGATCTGCAAAAGTGAGCGCCTCGGTTTGATCATGGGTTACATAAATCATGGTGCGCCTGGTGCGTTGGTGAAGTTCCTTTAATTTGGAACGAAGTTGCCATTTAAGATGTGGGTCGATCACCGTGAGCGGTTCATCAAACATGATGGCCGCTACATCAGAGCGCACGAGGCCGCGGCCCAAAGAAATTTTCTGCTTGCCATCGGCGGTCAAACCAGAAGCACGTTTATGGAGCGTGGATGTGAGATCAAGCATTCCGGCAATTTCTTTGACGCGGGGATCGATCACCGCTTCTGCAACGCCACGATTGCGCAATGGGAAAGCCAGATTATCATAAACCGTCATCGTGTCGTAGATGACGGGGAACTGGAATACTTGGGCAATATTACGCTGTTCTGGGCTGGCACGAGAAACATCGCGCGCATCAAATAGAATTTTACCTTCAGTCGGCACCAACAATCCTGAAATCAAATTCAGCAAGGTGGTTTTGCCGCAACCTGATGGACCAAGCAGAGCGTACGCACCACCATCAGCCCAATCGATTGATAATTTTTTCAAAACATAATCTTCATCGCGGTCCGGATTTGGAAAAGGCAAATAGGAGTGACGCAGATTTTCGATTGAGATTTTGGCCATTACGACACCAGCCTGTTGTTGGCGTCAAAGAACATGGCTTGATCAATATCAACGTAGAGTTTTGCTTGTGAACCTAAGGGCAAGGCGTGAATGCCATGTGATTGTGAAATCCAAGTGCTGTTGTCGATGCGGGTGTGAATGACGCTTTCGGAACCGGAAATCTCAGTCACCAATACTTCAGCATCAAAACTGCCAAGTGCCTTTCCGTCCTTGTTCGGTGAAACATTATAGGGGCGAACACCAATCATATAATTTCCATCGGGTAATTTAGAACCCGCCTGCCCTATGGGCCATTTCTGATTTCCGAAAATTGTTAGTTGATTGCCGCGCTTCTCGACTTTTGCCGTGTTCATCGGCGGTTCGGAGAAGACTTGTGCGGTCAATAAATCATGCGGCTTGCGGTAGGTTGATGATGTTGGGCCAAATTGGGTGATGCGGCCTTCATGCATGGTGGCTGTATTGCCACCAAATAGAAGTGCTTCATTAGGCTCGGTCGTCGCATAAACTACTATTGCGTCACGATCTGCGAACAACTTAGGCAATTCATCGCGCAACTCTTCGCGCAATTTGTAATCGAGATTGGCAAGCGGCTCGTCGAGTAGAATGATGTCGCTGTCTTTGACCAGGGCCCTTGCAATGGCTGTGCGCTGTTGTTGACCACCAGAGAGTTCCGAAGGCTTACGCTTTAACATAGGGCCAAGACGCAGAAGCTCGGCGGCCTTGCCGACGCGACGCTCGATTTCAGCCGCATCCATTCCTGCCACACGAAGCGGCGATGCGATGTTATCGTAAACATTGAAATTCGGATAATTGATGAATTGTTGATAAACCATCGAAACGTTGCGCTTCTGCACGGCAGCACCCGTCACGTCTTGGCCTTTGAAAAAAATCTTGCCGCTGGTTGGTTTTTGAATACCAGCGATGAGCTGCATCAATGTGGTCTTGCCAGCTAGCGTGGTGCCAAGCAAAACGTTGAAGCTGCGCGGTTCAAGCTTCAACGAAGTTTCATAAATGTGAGTGTCTGCGCCGACACGTTTCACAATGTTTTGAAGTTCAAGCGACATGGCGCTCAGCATTACCTTAAAAATAAAGAACCAATATGTCCCAATCGGAAAAATTACCGAGGTGTGGATCTACACACCTCGGCTACGTCACAGGGAGGAGACGTTAGATCGCGTTATTGCGCTGTTGTCCAACGCTTGATCAGCTCATCATAGGCAATCGTTTCGCCAGGCGGCTTTTCATTGTCGAGCTTGGCCCATGGCGCATGGTCTTTGCTCAACATTGTGGCTGGATCTTTCTTTTCAGCCAAGCGTGGACCGCAATCATGGTAAGTGTGGTTGGCTTTATCAGCCGCTTCCATACGCGCCATCAGGCCATCCATTTGATCGGCCAAACGGTCCATAGCTTGCTGCGCTGTGAAAGCACCTGAATTCACGTCACCGATATTTTCCCAGAAGAGCTGAGCCAATTTCGGATAATCAGGAACGTTCACGCCCGTTGGTGTCCAAGACACACGGTCTGGCGAGCGATAGAACTCGATCAAGCCGCCAAGATTTGGTGCACGCTCGGTGAACGACTTGTGGCGCACCGTTGAGTCACGAATGAAGGTCAACCCGACATGGCTTTTCTTCACGTCCACAGTTTTCGAACTAATGAACTGTAAATACAGCCAAGCGGCCTTTGTGTGCATGGGATCAACAGCGCGCATCAAAGTGGCAGAACCCACGTCTTGATAACCGCGTTGCGAGCCTTCTTTCCAATATGGGCCATGTGGTGATGGAGCCATGCGCCACAATGGTTTGCCTGCGTCATCCACTGTGTTGTTGCCATCTTTCTTTGGGACAACCAGCGATGCTGTGAACGCTGAGTACCAGAAGATTTGCTGGGCAACATTGCCGGTAGCCAATGATGGAAGAGATTGATAGAAGTCCAAATCAGCTGCGCCTGGAGGGGCATATTTACGCAGCCATTCATCCCACTTTGTTACAGCATAAACTGCTGCCGGGCTGTTGGCACCGCCGCCGCGTGACACTGATGCGCCGACGGGATTGCACGAACCTTTTTCCATGCGAATACCCCATTCATCAACGGGGCGACCGTTTGGAATACCGGGATCAGCCTCACCTGCCATTGAAAGCCAGGCGTCTGTCATACGCCAACCCAGATCTGGTGCGCGCTTGCCATAATCCATGTGACCATAGATTGGCTTGCCATCAATTTCCTTCACATCTTCTGTGAAGAATTTTGCGATATCTTCATAGGCAGACCAGTTCACTGGAACGCCAAGTTCATAGCCATACTTCGCTTTGAATTTTTCTTTCAGGTCAGCGCGATCAAACCAATCTTTACGGAACCAATAAAGGTTTGCAAATTGTTGGTCGGGCAACTGCCATAACTTGCCATCGGGGCCTGTTGTGAAAGGCAGACCCATATAATCTTTCAAGTCTTGGCCAGGGTTCGTTACGTCCTTGCCTTCACCTGCCATATAGTCGGTCAAGTTAATTGCTGCCTGCAAGCGGGCATGCGTTCCGATGAAATCCGAGTCGTTGATGTAGGCATCATAGATGGTACGATTGGTTTGCATCTGCGTTTGGATCGCCTGCACAACATCGCCTTCACCCATATATTGGTGGTTGATTTTTATTCCAGTAATTTCGGAGAATGCTTTGGCCAGAACCTTGCTTTCATATTCGTGGGTTGGAATATCTTCGGAAACGATGTTGATTTCCATGCCCTTGAATGGTTCTGCTGCCTTTGCAAACCATTGCATTTCTTTCATCTGGTCATCCTTCGACAAAACCGAAGGTTGGAACTCTGCGTCAATCCATTTCTTTGCTGCGGCGTCATCGGCATAGCTTGGGCTGGCGAGCAGAAATAATGCCGCGGCTGCCGTTGCCATAAGTTTCAATTTCATAGGGAGATCCTCCATTAAATATTTCTGCGCCCTTGTTTCCAGAGCTGTGTAGATTCATAACCGAAAGAAAACGAACGTCAATAGATAAAATACCGAAAGCATACTGCGTTGCAGCGAAGAATTTTGCGCTGCAATGTTGCATAAAGCGAAAAAAAGTGAAAGGATGGGAACCTGTAGAATATTTTACTTGAGATCGGCATTGCGACGTTGCAATGCCAAACACCAAAATAAACGAACGATTCAAAATGCTTGTCTTATCCCCTCGTCAATCTCAAATCCTTTCATTTGCGCGTCAGTCCGGCAACGTGACCGTTGACGATCTCGCAGTTCGCTTTGATGTGACTCCGCAAACCATACGCAAGGATTTGAACGAACTTTGCAATAACCGCCTGTTGGCGCGCACACATGGTGGTGCGATGCTTTCATCTGGCGTTCAGAATATGGCTTACGACTCGCGGCGGCAAATTGCTGCAACTGAAAAACAATCGATCGGCCAACATGCCGCAAAACTTATTCCGAATAATTGTTCGCTCTTCATTAATATCGGTACGACCACTGAAGAGGTGGCGCGCGCTTTAATCCATCATGAAGGACTATTGGTCATCACCAATAACATTCATGTCGCCACAATATTAATGCCATACCCCAATATTGAAGTGATGATTGTGGGCGGCATGGTGCGGCGGACAGATGGCGGCATTATTGGCGAACAGGCGATTGATATGATCGGCCAATTCAAAGTGGATCATGCCGTGATGGGCGTATCGGCCATTGATGACGATGGCGCACTACTCGACTTTGATTACCGCGAAGTGCGCGCTGCGCAAGCGATCATGCAAAATTCGCGCAACGTGATTTTGGTTTCTGACGGAATGAAATTTTCGCGGTCTGCCCCTGTGCGCATCGGGCATCTTTCACAGGTGGACGTATTTGTGACAGATGTCCAACCTCCAGATTCGATTGTTGAACTCTGCAAACATAAAGGCGTGCAAGTTGACGTGGTGGCTGCTCAATCCGAAATCAACATCGAAGCGTTAGCATCATGATGTATGATCTTTTTATTATAGGTGGGGGAATTAACGGATGCAGCATTGCGCGCGATGCGGCGGGACGTGGGATAAAGGTATTTCTGGCTGAGATGAATGATTTGGCGTCCGGCACCTCGTCAGCTTCAACAAAGCTCATTCATGGCGGACTTCGTTATCTTGAACATTACGAGTTTAGACTGGTGCGTGAAGCGCTGATCGAGCGCGAAGTGTTGTTGAAATCAGCACCACATATTATTTGGCCGTTGCGCTTCATCTTGCCGCATCATCAAGGGCTTCGCCCGCGCTGGCTGATCCGTTTGGGTCTTTTTATGTATGATCATCTGGGTGGTCGCAAAATTCTGCCGCCGACGCGCAGTGTTGATTTGACAACGGATGTGACCGGCGTGCCCCTCAAGCAAGAATTTACGAAAGCATTTGAGTATTCCGATTGCTGGGTTGAAGATTCCCGTTTTGTGGTTTTAAATGCGCGCGATGCAGCCAACAGAGGTGCAGTGATCCGTACGCGGACGAAAGTCCAGTCGGCGCGCCGGATTAATGGTGGCTGGAGTATTACGATAGATGGCGGCGACGGCAAGATAGAAACGATTGAGGCCAAAGTTTTACTCAACGCTGCAGGGCCGTGGGTGAGCGAAGTTTTGAGCGCGGTGATCGGGCGCAATGATCCTGATAAGATTCGCATGGTAAAAGGCAGTCATCTTGTTGTTGATAAACTTTATGATCATGACCGCTGCTATATTTTCCAGAACGCCGATAGCCGCATTTGTTTTGCCATCCCTTATGAAAATGATTTTACGCTCATTGGCACAACAGACGAAGACCATAAGGGCGATCCAGGTAAGCCGGAAATTACAGAAGCAGAAACCACTTACTTGCTGGCTGCCGTCAGCGAATATTTCAAAAAGCCAGTCACGCGCAATTTAGTGCGGTGGTCGTATTCTGGCATTCGCCCCTTGTATGACGACGGTGCCAGCAAGGCGCAGGAGGCCACACGCGATTATGTGTTGAAGGTGGATCAACCAGAAGGTCAAGCACCGCTGCTTTCGGTGTTTGGTGGCAAGATCACTACATCTCGCAAGCTTGCGGAGCATGCATTAGAAAAGTTGGCATCGTTCTTTCCACATGCGACTGCACCATGGAACCGCGATGCGCAATTGCCGGGTGGGGATATTGCCGTTGGCGATATTGCCAAATATATCGAAGCAAAAAAGAAGGCGTATTCATTCCTTAAGCCCGCAAATGTTGTACGGATGTTTAAAGCCTATGGCACGGAGATGGATAAGATTTTGGGTGAAGCGCGTTTTGCTTCCGACCTAGGAGAATTTTTCGGCCCTGTGAGCGAACGAGAAATCGAATTTTTGCGCACCCATGAATGGGTGACAAGCCCCGATGATATTTTATGGCGACGTTCGAAGCTTGGCTTACATATGAGTGCTGAGGAGCAAAGCGCAATGCGCGCGTATATGGGCGATGATGTTGCGAAGAGGCCAAAAGAAGTCGACAAAGGTTTGAAGCATGGGCAAAAGTGAAAATCAGACTGTCCGCAGGAAATAGTCAATTAGGTGACAACAAAGGCCCAAACTATCGCTTTGCTAGCGCCAGCTTCAATGTTGCTTTTGGCAACAGGCGTTTTGCCATTGGGCTTGGTACTTTATTATTCATTGAATGAGAGCTTTGGAAGCGACTTTATGTTTGTGGGATCGCAGTGGTATGCCAAAATGCTGTCATCACCGGAATTCATATTTAGTGTGTTGCGAAGCTTTGTCTTCTCCGGTCTTGCGCTCGCCTTCGAAATGCCTCTAGGTCTTTTGATAGCTCTGCGACTGCCGCGCGACGGCAAGCTTGCGTCTACACTTGTGGTACTAATGGTGTTGCCATTGCTTACCCCCAACCTCGTTGTTGGGTATCTCTTTAAGGCATTGGCGCTTCCTCAGGTTGGTCTGCTGACGTGGCTAGTTTCACTCTTCGGATATGACCTCGACCTCAAAAGCACTATTGCAGCTTGGTTTCTGCTTCTGATTATGGATATATGGCACTGGACAAGCCTTGTTGTGCTCTTTACCTACGCTGGCCTCAAAGCAATACCGGACGAATATTACCGCGCCGCGCAGATTGACGCTGCCAGCACTTGGGGCACCTTCCGATATGTTCAGTTTCCGCGGTTAAAAGTTATGCTCGGTATTGCAACAATTTTGCGGTTTATGGATAGTTTCATGATTTATTCCGAGCCTCTCGTACTCACACATGGCGGACCGCACACGTCAACGGCATTTGTTGCAAGCGCATTTTTTCAGACTAAAAAATCTCAGTTTGAGCTAGGCTACGGATCGGCTGTGAGTATTTTCTGTTTTCTCGTTGTTGTTATCGTGTCGCTTGCGCTCTTTCGCTTGATGATTAGACAAGGCCAGAGCAGATGACCAACCGGCAATGGCCGATAACTCCGATTGTCTACGTTTGCTTCTTGCTGATTCCGCTTTATTGGTTGATTAATCTTGCGTTCAAATCAGAATCTGAAATTCTTCAACACCTTACTTTTTGGCCGAGCGTACCTACGCTGGCCAACTTCATGGTCATCTTCTCGGCACGTGATTGGTCGATGGGCTATGTCAATGCTTGCATTTATGTCGTGATGAACATGTTCCTCACTATAGGTGTTGCACTCCCTGCTGCCTATGCATTCTCACGGGGCGATTTTTTATTAAAGAAACCTTTGTTCTTTTCCTTCCTGCTATTTCGGCTCATCGCGCCGATCATCTTGGTCGTGCCGTTTACGGAAATTTTTTATGGATTAGGTCTCTTTGACACTCATCTCGGTGTGGCGCTGGCACATTGTTATTTTAATGTGCCCGTTGCAGTTTGGATATTAGAGGGTGCGGTATCATCGGTGCCGCGCGAAGTTGATGAAAGCGCCTTGATCGACGGCTATTCTTTATTGGGTTTCTTCGCCCGCATTCTTATTCCGACAATCGCTTCTGGGATTGCTGTTGCAGCGTTTTGTTGCTTCATGTTCTCTTGGGTGGAATATGTGTTGTCTGGCGCCTTAACAGCAGTTGCTGCCAAGCCGATCAGCGGCCTCATGTCTCGGGCCGGAGATGTTGGCGGTGTTGAATATGGGTTGTTGGCGGCCGTAAGTGTGTTGGGATTTATTCCAGGCCTGCTTTGCATTCTGGCCGTTCGGCGCTTTTTGACCCAAGGTTTTTCACTTGGCCGACCAGCATGATTGGGTTAACGAAACGACATGGACAAATTCAGGAGCCAAAGGGAGTTCACTCATGAAAATAGCGTTGGGTGCAGATAGCGCGGGAAAGCCTTTGATCGATGTTATTGAGGCGCATTTAAAAGCGAAAGGGCAACATGACGTTGTGAATATGAGCCAGAGCGGGTTTTATGCAGATCTATCGGCAAAAGTTGCAGGTGCGGTGATTGATGGTTTGGTTGACCGGGCAATTTTGTGCTGTGGCACAGGTATCGGTGTTTGTATTTCTGCCAATAAAGTTTCAGGCATTCGCGCGGCTTTAACGCATGATACCTATTCGGCAGAGCGGGCCGCAAAATCCAATAACGCCCAGATCATCACCATGGGCGCGCGGGTGATCGGGCCGGAGCTCGCCAAAGCGATTGTTGATATGTTTTTGGCCAGTGAGTTTGATCCCAAGGGGTCTTCTGCAGATAATGTTGCTGCTATTAATCGGTTGGACAGAACTTAAGTCCAGATTCCGTAGCCATCTTTCATGCGTGCGCCCACGCGCTCGATTTCTGCGTCGGACAAGATAACCGGTTCGCCTAATTGCAACGCTAAATAATATTGCTTGGCGAGCGTTTCGAGTTCGACAGCAAGCCACATCGCCTTATCTAAATTAGAGCCAACCGCAATCATGCCATGGGTGCCCATGATGCAGCCGGAGCGGCCTTCTAAGGCTTTGACGACATGATCCGATAATTCCTTTGATCCGAACACGGCATAATCAGCGCATCGAATATTAGGCCCGCCAAAGGCTGCAATCATATAATGGCACGCGGGGATTTCTTTACGCAGCATTGATAACACAGTGGCATAGGTTGAATGCACATGAACGATAGCGTTCACGTCTGGCCGCGCGGTATAAATGTCAAAATGAAAACGCCACTCAGTCGAAGGCTTATAGGGGCCGGAAAAATCGCCATATTTGCCGCCGAATGGCAGCAGCGCCAAATCATCTGGCTTCATTGTTTCATAAGCGCGGGAGGTTGGCGTTATCACCACGCCCTCAATGGTGCGCACGCTGATATTGCCGGATGTGCCTTGATTGAGGCCTGAGCGGTTGGATTCCTGACACGCATCAATAATGGCTTGGCGTGTTACTTTTGAGTTTTCTGCAATCACTATGTATCCCTCGTTCCTCGAAGACTTAAAGCGTTGGCGAGGGGTGTGTCAAACAGTTTGGCCATGCAAAATCCGGTTATTCTTGTCTTGCTGCGCAGGCAGTGCTTACATGCCCCAAACTAGAAACTACAACAGAGGAGAAAACGTGAAAATGACTAATCTAAAATCACTTCTGGCGGGGGCCGCCGTTTTTGCTTTAATGACCAGCGCAGCGTTTGCAGCAGGCACATGGAACCGAGGGGCTAACGGCGATGTGCAGTCAGTTGATCCGCATAAAACATCCACTGTTGAAGAAGGCAATATCACGCGCGATTTGTTCACCGGACTGATTGCTGAGGACGCAGAAGGAAACACCATTCCCGGTGCGGCCGAAAGTTGGACAGCTTCTGCCGACGGGAAAATTTACACATTTAAAATGCGTAAAGGTGGGGTTTGGTCCGACGGAACACCTGTAACGGCAAGGGATTTTGTCTTTTCAATCCGCCGCGTGCTCGATCCCGCCACCGCGTCTGAATATGCTTCAATGGCATTCCCAATTCTTAACGCTGAACAAGCCAATGGCGGCAAAGCGAAGCTCGAAGATGTTGGTGCAAAAGCCATTGATGATATGACGCTTGAAATCACCTTGAAGGGGCCAACTCCCTATTTCCTTGAAATGCTCACCCACCAAGCCATGTATGGTGTGTCAGAAGCAAATGTTAAAAAGTTCGGCAATGATTTTGTAAAAGCTGGCAACCTGGTATCGAACGGTGCCTTCACATTGGCCGAGAATATTCCCGGCGATCATATCAAGCTGGTTAAAAATCCAAAATTCTATGATGCTGATAAAGTGGTACTTGATGTTGTAAACTACATTCCTACTGAAGATCGCGCCGCTGGCATCAAGCGCTTTCAGGCTGGTGAAATCGACTCTATGAATGATATGCCGACTGAACAATTGGCCGATTTGAAAGCCAAATTTGGCGATCAAATTCACATCACGCCTCTGCTTGGGACGTATTACTACATTTTCAAAACCAAGAAGGCGCCATGGGATAATCCCAAATTGCGCAACGCCATTTCCATGGTGATTGACCGCGAACAGCTGGCAACCAAGACTTGGCAGAATGCCATGTTGCCGGGCTATTCGCTGGTTCCTCCGGGTGTCAAAGGCTATACTGCCAGCATGATGAGCTATGCGGGAATGCCGCAACTTGACCGCGAAGATGCAGCCAAAAAGATTTTCGATGAACTGGGCATTTCGCCAGCGCATCCGCAGAAACTGGAGCTGCGCTACAATACTTCGGAAAATCACAAGAACACAGCTGTGGCCTTCCAAGAAATGTTAAAGCCTTGGGGCTTTGATGTTTCGTTGATCAATACCGATGGCAAAACGCATTACAGCTATCTTGAACAAAAGGGCGATTTTGACGTGGCTCGTGCAGGTTGGAATGCCGACTTCAAAGACCCGGTCACATTCCTTAATCTCGGACATACGGGCGATGGCAACAATTACGGCGAATATAGCAATAAAGATTACGATGCTTTGCTCGATAAAGCTTCTGTGGAAGCTGATCCCGTTGCACGCATGAAAGAACTTGCGGATGCAGAGGCTATCTTGATGAAGGATGTGCCGATGATCCCGCTTCTCTATTACGCAAACCACAATGTGGTTTCATCAAAGCTGCATGGCTTTGTCGAAAACGTTATGGACAAGCATGCATCACGGTTTGTCAGCAAAGACTAATCACTGAACTCTAGGCCCGTTTACAATTCTTGCAGACGGGCCTTTTTAGAGGTGAAAGCCTATGCTGCGATATGTGTTTCGGCGGTTGCTGACGGCAATCCCCACGTTGTTTTTAATCATTACAATTTCATTTTTCCTGATGCATGTGGCACCGGGCGGCCCGTTCAATATGGAACGCGGCATTCCGCCTGAGATCAAGGCCAATATTGAACGCGTCTTTCATCTTGATGAGCCCGTGTGGATGCAATATTTCCGCTATCTCGGCAATCTGGCGCATGGCGATTTGGGGCCAAGTTATATTCTGGTCAATTTCACAGTTGCGGAATTATTTGCGCAAAGCTTGCCTGTCTCACTGCGTATCGGCGGCTGGGCGATGTTGCTGTCACTGGTGTTAGGTTCAGCCATGGGTGTCCTCGCGGCTTTGCGCCACAATAAATTTATCGATTTCTTTATCGTCACATTGGCCACTGGCGGCTCAACCTTGCCCACTTTCGTGACGGCACCACTTATTCAACTGATCTTCGGGCTTACGTTGCATTGGATTTGGATTGGTGGCTGGCATGATGGAGAGATCGACGCAGCCATCGGGCCCATCGTAACACTGGCATTGCCACAGCTTGCAACCGTCGCACGGTTAATGCGAGGCTCGATGATTGAAGCGCTGAATGCCCATCACATTCGCACGGCGCGCGCCATGGGGCTTTCGGACTTCTCGGTTGTGGTGAAACATGCAATGCGTGGCGCGATGCTGCCGATCGTATCATATGCTGGCCCTGCTGCGGCGGGTCTTGTTACGGGCTCCATCATTGTCGAAACCATATTCCAAATTCCCGGCGTAGGCCGGGCATTTATCGATGGCGCACTGAACCGCGATTACACTTTGGTGATGGGCACCGTGATTTTGATTGCCATTTTTACGATTCTTTTCAATTTCTTATCCGACCTTCTTTATGCTTTGGTTGATCCACGGGTGCGCTATGACTGATGTCGCCCCAATGAGAGGCCGCTCACTTTGGATTGATGCATGGAACCGACTACGCGCCAATCGTGCGGCTACGTTCAGCGCTGTGTATTTGTGTTTTATTGTTCTGCTCACACTCATCGGCCCAAGTTTCACCGGCCATCAATTCACCACGCAATATCCAAGCTATGTGCGTGTGCCACCCAGCATTGAGCCCTATCCCAAAGCCGATAAGCTTGATCAAGAAATCAAAGAAATCATCACACGCGCGCATCTCACTTTGAGGGAATGGAAGCAAGAAGGCGGACGCTTCCTCGTCACCGTTTCTTCAACCAAACCAATTGATGACCGTGTGACGCGTTATCTTGATCGATCAGACTCATTCAAAGACGGCAAGGTCGAAAGCAAATCTGCCGATGGATTAGAAATGACGATGAGTGCTTCGGTGCAACATCTATATTTTTGGCTTGGCACTGATATTAGCGGCCGTGATCTGTTGACTCGTACATTGATGGCCGGGCGTGTGTCACTGATGGTCGGACTTCTGGCTGGTATGGTCGCCGTGACGATCGGCGTTCTTTATGGATCAGTATCTGGCTTTTTGGGAGGCAAGACTGATGAGCTGATGATGCGGATTGTTGATATTCTTTATGCGCTGCCCTTCACATTTTTCGTCATCATGCTCGTGGTGTTTTTCGGACGAAATTTTATGCTGATGTTCTTGGCGATAGGTGCGGTGCTGTGGCTCGACATGGCGCGCATCGTGCGCGGGCAAACGCTTTCGTTGAAACGCCAAGAATATGTGCAGGCGGCAGAAGCCATGGGTGTCAACAGTTGGGGCATTCTCACGCGCCACATCATTCCAAATATGCTGGGGCCGATCATCATTTACGTCACGCTTCTCGTGCCACAAGTGATCATTCTCGAAAGCTTCCTGTCTTATCTGGGCCTTGGTGTCCAAGAGCCAACGTCGAGCTGGGGTGTGCAGATTTCACAAGGATCGCGCAATATGGAAGGGGCCAGCTATTTGCTCATTGTGCCTGCTTTCTTTTTGACCAGCACGTTGTTTGCCCTGAATTTCATCGGCGATGGTCTGCGCGATGCGCTGGATCCGAAGGATCGCTGATATGAAACCTGTGCTTGAACTCAAAAATGTCAAAGTGAATTTCAATACATTGGACGGCAATGTAGCCGCTGTTAAGGACGCTAACATCGTTGTGAGGGCGGGGGAAACAATCGCCATCGTGGGCGAATCCGGTTCCGGTAAAAGTCAGTTGATGATGGGTGCAATGGGCTTGCTGGCCGCCAACGGCAGGGCTTCGGGCGAAGCTTTGTTTGGTGATCAGAACCTCATCGGCATGAGCAAAGATCAGCTCAATACTATTCGTGGCGAGAAGATCACCATGATTTTTCAAGAGCCCATGACCTCGCTTGATCCGCTTTATACAATTGGCAATCAATTGATCGAACCCATCCGCCGCCATACGAATCTTCACCCTACTGCCGCAAGAGAGCGCGCACTTGAAATGTTGAACCTGGTAAAGATTAAAGAACCAGAACGGCGTTTGCGCTCGTATCCGCACGAAATGTCCGGCGGGCAGCGCCAACGTGTGATGATCGCCATGGCGCTGGCCAATAATCCGCAGCTGTTGATTGCCGATGAACCAACGACTGCACTCGATGTGACAGTGCAAGCCGAAATTCTGGAACTCATGGCCGGTTTGCAGAAGAAGCTCGGTATGGCGATGATTTTCATCACCCATGATCTCGGCATTGTGAAGCGCATTGCCAACCGGGTTTATGTGATGCGTAAAGGTGAAGTGGTTGAAGAGGGTGACACAAAGACGGTTTTTGCAAAACCAAAGCATGAATATACGAAGGCGTTGCTTGATGCCGAGCCATCGGGACGCAAATCTCCAGCCTCTCCCAAAGCCCCAATCATTTTGAGTGGCACAAATATACGCGTCACTTTTAATATCGGCGGAGGCTTTCTGGGCACGCCGCCCATTCAACTCAAAGCCGTCGACGGCGTTTCGCTGGTGTTAAAACAAGGCCAGACGATTGGCATTGTGGGCGAGTCCGGCTCAGGCAAATCAACATTGGCGCGGGCGTTACTGCGACTTTTGCCGAGCCAAGGTGCAATTAATTTCGAGGGTAAATCCATCACCGATTTTGATAAAACGCAGATGCGCCCTTTGCGCAAAGAGGCACAAATCGTATTTCAAGATCCTTTCGGCTCACTTTCCCCGCGCATGACGGTTGGTCAGATTATTACTGAGGGTCTCATCGTGCATGAACCTGCGATGAGCAAGGCTGCGCGAGATTTGCGGGCTATTCAAGCGTTGGAAGAAGTGCAGATTGATCCCGCCCAGCGCAATCGCTACCCCCATGAATTTTCTGGCGGTCAACGTCAACGCATCGCGATTGCGCGTGCCATTATCTTGAAACCAAAGTTGATTGTGCTCGACGAGCCAACATCGGCGCTAGACCGCCAAGTACAAAAGCAAATTGTTGACCTATTGCGCGATTTGCAAAAAGCAAATGACCTTTCATATCTCTTTATCAGCCATGATCTTGCGGTGGTGCGAGCCATGGCGGATTTTGTGATTGTGATGAAAGATGGCGCGATGGTTGAGCAAGGCAGCGTTGAAGATATTATGGATAACCCGCGCGAACAATATACGCGCAATTTGATGGCGGCGGCGTTTAGTGAGTAGGGAGCGCCCCCTCAGTCCTTCGGACAGCTCCCCCAACAAGTTGGGGGAGCGCGATGAATCGGTTAGCGCAAAATCAAGATCGATTTGCCCTCCTCCCAGCTTGCTGGGGGAGGTGCCCGAAGGGCGGAGGGGGAGCCTGCCAAATACCTTAACCAACAGAAATCCACTTCTTCGGATCATTTTGCGACTTATTCGATGACACCAGGGACCCTGCCAAATCCGTCAAGCTATCCAAACTATGCACCGGACGGAACTCATCCACATATGGCATCATGGCGCGGATGCCTTCAGCTTTGGCTTGGAATTTATCGAAGCGCAGAAGCGGGTTGAGCCAGATTATGCGTTTTGCTGAGCGTCGCAGGCGCTGCATTTCTTCTTTAAGCTGCGTTACATCTTCGCGGTCCAATCCGTCAGTCATGATCAATACATGCGCGCCTGAGCCCAACATGCGTCTGGCCCATTTGAAATTAAACTCGTGCAGCGTGGTGCCAATGCGTGTGCCGCCGCTCCAATCTTTGACGTTGGCAGAAACCCGTGCGATGGCTTCATCAACATCCCGGCGTTTCAAATCACGCGTCACATTCGTAAGGCGCGTTCCGAAAAGGAACACGCTGACACGTTGGCGATCATTACTGAGCGCGTGCAGGAATTGCAGAAACATGCGGCTGTAATTTGAGCATGATCCAGAGATATCGCAGAGCACAACAAGTGGTGGCTCACGCCATTTGTTTTTCTTATGTGCCAGTTTAATCATTTGCCCGCCCGAACGCAGAGAGTCGCGCATAGTACGGCGCATGTCGACGCGGTTGCCAGAATATGCCACTTCAAAGCGGCGGGTTTTGATTTCGGCACGGTGCATTTTCATTTGCGCGATAGCAGCTTTGGCGGCAGTCTGTTCGGCCACTGTCATTTGTTCAAAATCTTTGGCCCGCAGCACTTCATCTGATGA
>CAXTKN010000019.1:9510-18985 GCA_964244805.1 uncultured Aestuariivirga sp. | reverse complement strand
GGCCACCTTACTTCTGGAGGGAATGAGGAGAGGATGCTTTCAACATTGCCGCCGGTTTTTAATCCAAAAATTGTGCCGCGATCATAAAGCAGATTGAATTCGACATATCGACCGCGGCGGATGAGTTGCTCTTCCCGGTCTTCATCCGTGTACGGCGTAATCAAATTGGCGCGGACGATTTTTGGGTAAACATCTAACAGCGCCTTGCCAACATCGCGGGTGAAGGCAAAGTCCGCCTCTTGGTTGCCGCTATTGAGATTGTCATAAAAAATGCCGCCAATGCCGCGTGGCTCATTGCGGTGTGCCAAATGGAAATAATCATCGCACCATTTTTTGTATCGATCATAATCGGCAACGCTGTGACCATCACATGCAGATTTAAAAGCCGCATGGAAATTCTTTGTATCGGGGTCATCTTGGTTGCGCCTGCGCATCAGCACGGGCGTCAAATCGCCACCGCCGCCGAACCAAGATTTCGTCGTCACCACAAAGCGCGTATTCATGTGCACGGCTGGAATATTGGGATTTCGGGGATGTGCGATCAATGAAATGCCCGAGGCCCAAAAGCGTGGATCAACATCAGCGCCCGGCATTTGCTTTCTAAATTCCGGCGAAAACTCACCATGCACGGTCGAGCAATGCACGCCTGCTTTTTCAAACAAGCGACCATGCAACATTGACATGACCCCGCCACCGCCGTCATTGGCACGCGTCCAAGGGGTTTTGACAAAGCGGCCAGCTGGCGCATCGGCGCTGCATTCATCTTCAAGCTTTTCGAACTCGGCTACAATCTGATCGCGCAATGTCTCAAACCAAATTTTGGTTTTTGATTTTAAATCTTCTGTTTGGGGCATTTCCAATTTTTCAGTTCTCTACTTTTTCCAGCCAGATTGTCATATTCTGTTTTGCGCAAAAATCTAAGACAATTTGAACTTTTGTCATAGCCAAACTTTAACCATTCTCACTCAGCGAACCTTAATTCTTAAAGACTATGCCAAATTGCACAAATGCTAACTCATCGAACTGGGGAGTTCACCATGGCTCGCAAATCATTCCTGACTGACGTTAAAGGCAACATGGCTATGATGTTGGCGGTTACGGCTGTTCCGTTAATGGTTGCCTCAGGTGCTGCGATCGATATGGTCAGGGCCAACAATGCTCAAACTGCTTTACAAGGTGCAGTGGACTCGGCCGCGCTTGCAGGAGGCACTTCGAAACTTGCAAGCCCTGCTGCAGTTCAAACACTGGTCACAAAATATTTGAACACGAATGGCGATGAAAAAGCTCTTGCGACAGTGAGCCACGTCGATTCTGGAAAAATTCCTGCGTCTGGAAACTTCTTTGTGAAAGTCGAAGGTAAGGTCAATAATTACTTCTTGGGACTTGTCGGCATGCCGACAACCGATGTGGGCGCTTATTCGGAAGTTGAATTGGGCGGCATGGCCGTAGAGCTCGCTTTAGTTCTCGATAATACAGCTTCGATGAACAGCGAAGGGCGTTTGACCGCTCTCAAAGCCTCAGCCAAAAACTTGGTCGATACGATCATGAGCAACAAGCCAGCAGGAGCTTACGTCAAAATAGGCATTGTGCCGTTTTCCAATTACGTCAATGTTGGCATGTCTAATCGTTATAAAAACTGGCTTGATGTGCCTGCTGATTACACGGAAGCTGTGGCGGTTCCCTATACTTCATACCCCCACGCAACCTATTCGAATTGTCATCTCGTTGATCATCCTTACACCAACGACGGTATTCCGGCTGTTTGGCAAGAAAATGTTTGCGACGTAAATCCCGGTGCGCCTGTAACCTCGTCCTATTATCCGTCACATTCTTGGAGTGGATGTGTTGGCTCTCGTAATAGCGGTCTGGATACAAAAATCGTCGGACTCGGAAATAAATATCCGGGATTGATGGATACGGGCTGCGCGTCTGCGCTTACTGATTTGACAGATGTAAAATCGACACTCGATAGCCAGATTGACGCAATGAATGCTGTCGGCGAAACATATATCCCCTCAGGTTTATTGTGGGGTTGGAACATGTTGGATTCAAACGAGCCGCTGTTAGGTGCGAAAACCAAAGCCGAGATGACGGCGCTCAAGGGTTATAAGTCTTTGGTGTTGATGACTGACGGCGATAATACGCTGTCAGCGAACTATCCTTATCATAACGGAAATGATGCGAATGCCGCTGATGCCAAAACCGCAGAACTTTGCGAAAATATTAAAGCTGAAGGCATCACAGTCTATACCGTCGGATTCAAGGTGACGAAGCCTTCATCAATCTCGATGCTTTCGGCCTGCGCCTCAAGCCCTGCCCAAGCTTTTGCAGCTGAAGACGATACTGGATTAATGTCAGCATTCAGCCAGATTGCTTTAGCAATGTCGCAAGTTCGGGTTGCTAAATAGCAAAACCATTTAATTGCCGCAGGGCCTCGCCTGTTACAATTCCTGTGGCGATTGCCACATTGAGTGAGCGCATACCGGGCTGCATCGGAATGCGGATGCGGTTGGGAATTGCCTCATGCACTTCATCGGGCACGCCAGCACTTTCGCGACCCAAAAGCAAAATGTCGCCGTTCTGAAATTTGAAATCGATATAGGGTTGGCTGGCCTTTGTGCTGAGCAGCACAAGCCGCTTATCTCTAATTGTTTGGCGAAAAGCTTGCCAAGATGCGGCGTGTTGCAAATCAACATCGCGGAGATAATCCATGCCCGCCCTCTTGAACGCAGAATCGCCGAACACAAAGCCAGCAGGTTCAATAATCGTGAGTTTTAATCCAAAACATGCACAAAGCCTTGCGATGGTTGCTGCGTTGGGGGCGATGTCCGGTTGGTAAAGCGCAATTTCGAGCATAATAACAGCGTTTTAGGGTGGTTTTTGAGAAACGCAACGGTGGTGTGCATGTGCGACATCCAGTGGCTAGACTTATTGCAGCGGCGGTGTCAAAAACCCACCGTTCGGAGCGGCGGGGATTCACAGGAGTCACGCCTATTTATGACAAGGAATTTGGCCAAGTGTCCACAGCAGATCATGCTCATACTGATGTAAATCGGCGCGATTTTTTATTTATTGCTACAGGTGCAGTTGCCGCTGTTGGCGGGGCCTTGGTTGCTTGGCCGTTTATCAACCAAATGAATCCTGACGCTGCTGTTTTGGCGCTGGCTTCGATAGATGTTGATTTAGCTCCGATTGCTGAAGGCCAAGCGGTAACTTTCAAATGGCGCGGCAATCCGCTTATCGTTCGTCACCGCACCAAGCCTGAAATAGAAGCGGCGAAAGCCGTTAAAATGGAAGAGCTGAAAGATAACGTGGCGCGCAATGCCAATGCCAAGAGTGGTGATTTGGCCACCGATGAAAACCGCGTTGTGGGTGGCAAGGCTGAGTATTTGGTTATGCTTGGCGTATGCACCCATTTGGGTTGCGTGCCAGATGGTGCCAATCCATCGCGCGAATTTGCTGCGGTTGAAGGTTCGGTTAAAACGGGCGGCTGGTTTTGCCCATGTCACGGCTCGCAATATGATACGGCTGGACGTATTCGCAAAGGTCCGGCACCTGAGAATTTAGCAGTTCCACAATATGCATATCTCTCTGATACAAAAATCCGCGTTGGCTAATAGGATAAAAAAATGAGCGGCCCCAATAAATATCAACCTACATCTGCCTTTGGAAAATGGTTTCATGAGCGCTTGCCTATCGTGGGCTTTGCAAAAGACCATATGTTGGATTTTCCAACACCGAAGAATTTGAATTACTGGTACACATTTGGCGGCATTCTTGCTGTGATGCTGGTTGTGCAGATCATCACCGGTATTGTTCTGGTCATGCATTATACACCGCAAACAGATATGGCGTTTAACTCGGTTGAACACATCATGCGCGACGTCAACTATGGTTGGCTGCTGCGCTACATGCATATGAATGGTGCTTCGATGTTCTTCATCGCAGTTTACATTCATATGTTCCGCGGCATGTATTATGGTTCTTACAAAGCGCCGCGCGAAGTGTTGTGGATGCTTGGTGTTATTATTTATCTGGTGATGATGGCCACAGCGTTCATGGGCTATGTATTACCTTGGGGCCAGATGAGCTTTTGGGGTGCCAAGGTTATTACAAACTTGTTCTCAGCCATTCCATTCGTTGGTGACACGGTCACCACTTGGTTGTGGGGCGGCTATTCGGTTGATAATCCAACTCTAAATCGGTTCTTCTCCCTGCATTATCTGTTGCCTTTTGTCTTGGCTGCATTGGTTGCCCTGCATATTTGGGCGTTGCACGTTCCAGGCAATACAAACCCAACAGGCATCAATATCAAGGGGCCACAAGACACGGTTCCGTTTCATCCTTATTACACGATGAAAGATGCATTTGCGATTGTTGTGTTCTTCATGTTCTACGCCTTGTTCGTGTTTTACGGTCCGAACTATATGGGCGATGCTGTGAACTATGTTCCGGCCAATCCGTTAGTAACGCCAGCGCACATTAAGCCTGAATGGTATTATTTACCGTTCTACGCAATCTTGCGTTCTGTGCCTGACAAGTTGTTTGGTGTTATTGCCATGTTCTCTTCGATCTTGATCTTGCTGGCCTTGCCATGGCTTGATACATCGAAGGTGCGCTCTGGCAACTACCGTCCAATCTTCAAAGGTTTCTTTGTGGTGTTTGCAATTGTATGCGTTGCTTTGGGCTTTATCGGTTCCAAGCCGCCTGAAGGTTCTTATGTGATCTGGGGCCGGATTTTGACTGCTTATTACTTCATCCACTTCTTGGTAATCTTGCCACTTCTCGGCTTGCTTGAAACACCAAATCCTTTGCCTGCATCGATTGCTGATGATGTTTTGGCGAAGAAAAAGCCGATGATGTTGGCACCTGCTGAGTGATCTGGAGAGAATGATGAAAAAATTTGCGACACTCCTGATTGCTGGCGTGACCTTGTTTGGTGGTGCAGCTTTGGCCGAAGAAGGGGCGACACCAGCCAAGGGCATCAGCTATTCGTTTGAAGGGCCATTCGGAAAGTTTGACCGGGCCCAACTTCAGCGTGGCTACAAGGTTTACAAAGAAGTTTGCTCCAATTGCCATTCAATGAAATTGATGTCTTTTCGGAATTTGGCTGATAAGGGTGGGCCTTCGTTTACAGTCGATCAAGTTAAAGCGTTGGCCGCCAGTTTTACCGTTCGCGATGGGCCTGATACCAAGGGAGATATGTTTGATCGGCCGGGTCTGGCATCTGATGTGTTTCCATCACCCTATGCAAACCCGGAGGCCGCAGCAGCAGCCAACGGTGCGGTTCCTCCTGATCTGACTTTGATTACCAAGGCGCGTGAAGGTTGGCACGGCACGTTTAATCAGTTGTGGAATGGCATTGGTGGCCCGCAATATGTATATTCGCTTTTGACTGGTTACGCAGAACCATCGGCTGAACTTGAAAAGGAAAAGCCAGAAGGCAAATATTACAACCCCTACTTTCAAGCTGGTTCATGGATTTCAATGCCGCCACCACTTGCAGATGGCTTGGTGACCTTTGATGATGGTGCTCCAAATACAGCGGATGACATGGCCAAGGACGTATCGGCATTTTTGGCTTGGACAGCTGAACCAAAGATGGAAGAACGCAAGCAGACGGGTTTTGAAGTGCTGATCTATCTGGCAGTATTGGCCGGTTTGTTGTATTTTGTGAAGAAGAAGACTTGGGCGAATGTTTCTCACTAAGCTTAGCCACATTGATAGAATTAAGCCCGGTTTTGCCGGGCTTTTTTTATTGTCTAAATTGAATAAGCTCTTGACGCCACGGCTGGTTTGGCGGCCTGATAGGGCTCAAAAGGAAACATCATGACTAAAACTATTCTCGGCATTATTGGCGGTTCGGGCGTTTATGATATCGCGATGAATAATGCGCGGTGGGAGCGCGGTGTCAGCCCATGGGGCGAGGCATCCGACGCGTTGCGCCTTGGCGAAATTGATGGGTTGCCGGTTGTATTTCTGCCGCGTCATGGCCGGGGCCATGTTTATTCACCCAGCACTATCAACTACCGCGCCAACATCGATTGTATGAAGCGGGCAGGGGTGACAGATCTGGTTTCGCTTTCTGCTGTTGGTTCGCTCAAAGCTGAATTATCTCCGGGCAAGTTTGTTCTGGTTGATCAGTTTATTGATAAGACCTTCAAACGCGAGAGCAGCTTTTTTGGAACTGGTCTTGTGGCGCATGTGCCGTTTGGTGATCCTGTTTCGCCGTTGTTGGTTGATGCGGCAGAACGTGCATTGCTTGCTGAGGAAATTTCATACGAGCGCGGCGGAACATTGGTGGTGATGGAGGGTCCGCAGTTTTCTTCGCGCGCTGAGTCTGAGTTGCATCGATCCTGGGGTGCCAGTTTGATCGGCATGACGGCAATGCCGGAAGCAAAACTGGCTCGTGAAGCTGAGATTTGTTTTGCTCAGGTTGCTATGGTGACCGATTTTGATGCCTGGCACCCGCATCATGATGTTGTTGATGTTAGCCAAGTTATGCAAGTGATGAAGAGCAATGTTGAATTGGCCAAGCGCTTTGTGTTGCGTTTAGCCAAGGATTTGCCGCGCGAACATCGCCCGTGCCCGGGTGGTTCAGATCGCGCTCTGGATTTTGCTGTTATGACAGCGCCGGACAAACGTGATCCAGTTTTGGTGGCGAAGCTTGATGCCGTGGCCGGGCGGGTTTTGCGCAGCAGTTGATTTATGTTGCGTCCTCAGAGTATCTGAAGTGATGGAACTGCCTGCCAAAGATCAACGTCATACCGGAAAGATCAAATTTTTTGATAAAGATCGTGGCTTTGGCTTTGTGGCCCCCGATGATGGCGGGCGGGACGTTTTTGTGCATATTTCAGCGGTGCAACGCGCTGGCGTGCCCTATCTCGAGGACGGTATGGCGATCTCATATTCAACTGAAGATGATGCGCGGGGGCGCGGCCCGCAAGCGATGAATTTGCAACTGTTATGAAGCGCGCTTTGGTTTTGCAACATATGGATCATGATCACCCTGGGCGATTCCTGGACTATTTTGCCGAGGATGGGATTATCCCTGATTTTGTGCGGGTGTTTGATGGCCAAGCCATTCCATCTTTTGCGAAGTATGATCTGATGTTTGTTTTGGGTGGTGCGCAAGATACGTGGCAAGAAGCGGATTATCCTTACCTAGCAGAAGAAAAAGCAGCCATTCGTGAGTGGGTTTGGGATAGGGCCAAGCCCTATCTTGGTGTTTGCCTTGGCCATCAACTTCTAGCGACGGCTTTGGGTGGAGAAGTGGCACCAGCTGAGCACAAAGAAGTGGGTGTATTTGAAGTAGCGCTTGCCGACGAAGGCAAGGCGCATCCATTTTTTGTGGGGCTTCCGGAAACCCAGACTGTAATGCAATGGCATCATGCAGAAGTGAAGCGTGCACCACAGGGGGCTGTAGTTTTGGCGCAATCACCGCTGGCTGCGGTGCAATCACTAGCGATTGATCGCCACGCCTTGAGCACACAGTTTCATTGCGAGTTCAGCCCGCAGACTGTGGCTGCATGGTCTTCGCTGCCGGGTTACCGAAATGCTTTAGAGCGTGAACTGGGCGTGGATGGCTATGAAAAACTGAAAGCGCAATGTTATCCGCTCATGCCGGATATGGCGCGTAATACGCGGAAGCTTTATGAGAATTTCAAGAAGGCTTCGGGTTTGATTGTTTGATCGATTTAAAAGTCCCTCCCCAAAAGCTTTGTGCCAATGGGGAGGGGATTGTTTTTAGATTAGTTTGCCCATGGCAACCGCAGTGTCACTCATCCGGTTTGAGAAACCCCATTCATTGTCATACCAAGTAAGGATGCGCACGAAAGTGCCTTCCAGAACCTTGGTTTGATCCATATGGAAGGTGGATGAGTGTGGATCATGGTTGAAGTCGATCGACACGTTTGGCTGTGTGGTATAGCCCAAAATGCCCTTTAATTTGCCATGCGAGGCGGCCTTGATGGCTTCGTTGATTTCTTCAACAGTTGTCGCACGCTTTGCTACGAATTTGAAATCAACAACGGACACGTTAGGCACTGGAACACGAATTGACGTTCCATCCAAACGACCTTTGAGTTCAGGAATAACAAGACCAATTGCCTTGGCAGCACCGGTTGATGTTGGGATCATCGACATGGCGGCAGCGCGGCCACGATAGAGATCCTTGTGCATGGTATCGAGAGTTGGTTGATCGCCCGTGTAAGCATGAATTGTGGTCATGAAGCCGTGGTCAATGCCAACAACACCGTGAAGTACTGAAACAACAGGGGCCAAGCAGTTGGTGGTGCAGGATGCGTTTGAGACAACAACGTGTTCCTTGGTCAGGCCTTGATGGTTCACGCCGTACACAACTGTGAAATCAGCGCCATCAGCAGGAGCTGATACGAGAACGCGCTTTGCACCAGCGGTCAAATGGGCCGAAGCTTTATCTTTAGCAGTGAAAATGCCCGTGCATTCCAAAGCGATATCAACGCCTAATTCTTTCCATGGCAATTGCGAAGGATCCTTAACAGCGGTGACCTTGAACTTGTCGGTGCCGATGTTGATTGAATCACCGTCCACTTTCACTTCATGCGGGAAACGACCGTGAACTGAGTCAAAGCGCAGTAAATGGGCATTGGTTTCAACAGGGCCCAGATCATTGATTGCAACAACGTCAATATCCGTGCGGCCTGATTCATAAATGGCGCGCACAACATTGCGCCCGATGCGGCCGAAGCCATTAATTGCAACTCTTACCTTAGCCATAGTCGATCCTCATGTTTTGATTTCGGGCTGCTTATAGAGGAAATATAACAGCACGAAAGCATAAAATGAGGTGCGCCCATCATTTCATGAATGGGCGTTATGCGTTAAGACCTATTTCTTGGCTGCTGGTGCTTTTTTTGCTGCGGACTTTTTGGCCACTGGCTTTTCTGCGAGAACTTCAGCATCTACAATTGCTGTTGCGCGTGCCCAATGGGCTTCAGCTTGACCTTCTGGGCGGCCTTCTTCTTCCCAAATTTTATGAGCCATATCGGTGATGCGTTGATCGCGGCCGGCGGTATTTGCGTGTGTCATTTATAATCCCATCCATTATTGATGGGAATGAGCGTATTGCAGAAAATGGTGCAGTGCACAATGGATCACAGGTGCGATGTTGCGTCGCAACATAGCTCAAAACTTCAGAAAGAAAACTTCGCCCTCTGACTGCTCTGAATCGAGCCAGAAGAAATTAAGTTTCGGAAATTCTGCTTCTAAAATTTCACGGCCAATGCCAATTTCACAAAGAAGGCCGCCGCCTTTGTTTAGGTGCTTTGGTGCTTGCTTGATGATTTCGCGTACAAGATCAAAACCATCTTTGCCACCTTCATGGGCAAGGCGCGGTTCATGCGCATATTCTGGGGGGAAGGCATTGACTTCTTCGGTTGCGACGTAGGGTGGATTGGTGATGATGAGGTCGAATTTTTGGTCTTTCACTGCATCC
>CAXTKN010000019.1:0-9410 GCA_964244805.1 uncultured Aestuariivirga sp. | reverse complement strand
ATCGGCGATAAAGTGTTTCTCGATAACCTACCTGAGCGAGGTGCGGCTTTCGGCATTCATGGCGCGCGCGTCGTGACGCCTGATCGTTGGTTGAAAGACGGCGATGAAGTTGTGGTGGGTGGACTAAAGTTCAGCGTGTATGAGGCGCCAGGCCATTCACCCGGATCGGTTGTGTTGTTTAATGACGAAAATAGATTCGCCTTGATGGGTGATGTGCTGTTTCAAAATTCAGTGGGGCGCACCGATTTGCCGGGTGGCAGCCATGAAACATTACTGAAATCGATCAGAGAGAAAGTTCTGCCACTTGGCGATGATGTTACTTTTCTGCCGGGTCATGGAGCTGCCAGCCGCATCGGAATTGAGCGGCTGAACAACCCATTTTTGCAAAATTAGGCAGAACGGTTTTTCATAACCATTCCGTAAATCAACAGCACGATGATTGCACCAATGATCGACATGATCCATCCGGCTCCACCACCTTCAGGATACCAATGCAAAATTTGGCCGATATAGCTGCCGACGAAAGAACCCACGATACCAAGAATAGCGGTCATAATGAAACCCTGAGGCTCATTTTTGCCTGGCATGATGAATTTGGCGATTGTGCCAACGATGATGCCAAAAATAATAGTCCAGATAATACCCATTTGAAGTCCGCTCCCTTTGTTACGGTAACGCAAGTTTAACATTCAAATTGGCTTTGCAGCAACAGCTTGTTCTTGAATTCGACGTAATAATGCCCATAATTGAAACTCTAGCTTTTATGAAAGGGAATTATCATGGCCGGAATGCCTTCTTGGGGTGCTTTGTTGGGATTGGTTGCTGTTGCTGGTTATCAAAACCGTGACAAAATTGGGGAATTTGTAAAAGGTCTTTCGGGCGGAACAACCGCTGCCCAAGTGCCCGGTGGTGTTGAAGGTGGCTTGGGTGGTTTGGTCACGCAAATGAGTCAAGGCGGTCTTGGAGATATTGCCAAGAGTTGGATTGGCACGGGTGCGAATTCACCCGTAAGCGGCGATCAGATTTCGAAAATGTTGCCGCCAAACATCGTTGAAATGTTGACGAAGCAAACAGGTTTGACGCCTGAAGAGCTTATGCAGCGCTTGGCGCAAACTTTGCCACAGGTGGTTGATGGTTTGACACCAAAGGGCCACTTGCCCACACAGTCGTAATCGATTTGTTGAGCCAGCGGCTGGTAAGCGCCGCTGGCTTATATTTTCATCTCTACTAAGCGTGAATTGGCAGCGAAATAGGCATCTCCGGTATATTTGAACACTCCGCATTCTTGCGGACCGGCGCCATATGATTCGCAATATTGGGCGCCGCTGGCCTTCCAAGTTCCTTTAGAAGCGCCTTTTTGATCGTCGGTAATCGTCAAAGATCCGTCGGCATTGTAAACCACAAACCCTGTTCCGTCTTTGCGGGTGTATTGGAAAGTCTTACCGACCACGGCGGGGCCAATTTCAGCGCTAGTGAAATCACGAATTGCAGCCCCCTGTTTGGATGATGTTGCCGATGTGCCATCCTTGGTAACGTGCACTCCATTTGGAGACGAAGAACATGCCCCCAACAGAGCGATGCAGGCAACGACTGCGGTAGATTTCAGAATCATCATAAATAATTTTTCGCCGATTTATTTTTGGGATGTGCCACAACGATGTAAGGGCCGCAAGTAGCGTTAAAGTGATCCTCCAACGGGGAGCACCACGACATGAGTGCCCTTGTTCACACGCTCGAACAAATCAGCTACATCCTCATTTAACATACGAATGCAACCTGAAGACATAGCTTTTCCGATCGACAAAGGCTCGTTGGTGCCGTGGATGCGGTAAAGCGTATCCTCGCCGTTTGCATAAAGATATAAAGCGCGCGCACCCAGCGGATTTTTAGGCCCGCCCGGCATTCCATTCGCCCATTCGGCCGCATGAACGTCTCTTTCAACCATGGATTGAGGCGGCAACCATCGAGGCCAGCGACGTTTCAACCCAATAATGGCTTGGCCTGTCCAGGCAAAGCCCTCGCGGCCAACGCCCACACCATAACGAATGGCCTGGTCGGGGCCCAAAATAAAATAGAGGAATCGATGCTCGGGATCGACAATCAATGTCCCCGGCTTTTCACTATTTCCATATGTCACTTCCTGTTTGCGAAATTTTGCGGGGATTTGATTGGCAAAACTTTCTATCGGAAAATCAGTGGGGGACTCGACTGGTGGAAGAAGTGCGGGATCGCCTGTAAAATCAATGCCTCCATAGAATGGATGTTCGGCCTCTGCCGCACTGGCCAAAGCTATTAAAGATACTGCGCTGAAAATTATTTTTCTGCGGTTGATTTGAGTTGCCATCACTATTTCTCCAGAGTCCCGCAAGATGCATCTGTGACAGGGCGATAGAGTGGCTTGTTGATGGCGAGAATGTGAAGTTGGCTAGGACGCCAATTTAAATGTGGCTTGGCCCACTTTGTAAGTGCCTGCTGCGCCAGTAAATGCTTGGCATGTCATAGGCACGCCCTGAGGAATAAATTTGGCTGGGGAGAAGCTCTCGCATAATTGGCCATCTTTAGCCATCCACTTGCCACTCGTTGTGCCCTGACCATTAACCTGCACCAAAGACGTTCCATCTGAAGCATAAAGAGTTACGCCGCTTCTTTTTGGTCCAGTCCAAGCCCAGCTTTTGCCGCTCAGTAGCGATTTGATTTGAGAAGCACTGGTGGCTGTTGGTTCAATGGGAGCTTCAACGACAGCATCTGGAGCTGGAATGGCGTTGGAGGGCGAATTCGAATCCTTGAAAACATTCATGCTGGCGCAAGCGCTGAGTGCCGACGCTGCAGCAAGCATTAATAAAGTGTTTGTCGTTGTTTTCATCATCAAAATTCCCCAGTTAGGATTAGCGTAAGAAACTCAATCTTGTGTCAGGATTAAGGATTAGAAGCGCTTTTCAGTTCCGGCTTAACAATATTTTTTGACTTAGGGCAACTATAAATTGTGCAATTTGCCTCTTGATCAATTTCTGACACATTTGTTGTTGTTGCAACTACGCTTACTTGTTCCGGAGAGATGACTTCGCCGCCAAACCAAGGGCCAGGCTCTTGGGCCTGCGCTGAGCCGCAACAGCTTAACACACTGATAAAAATCCAACGCTTTAACAATTGACCTGGCCTCCGTAATCGTTTCATGATTTGGAACGAAATAGTTTATAACGGATTAAGCATGGCAGTTGAGGTTAACAGCCGAAATGCCAGCAGATTGAACTTCTTCCAAAATCGTAAATCAAGGAATTGTAGTGCCAAACTTTTCATATGCGGGCGTAATGCCCATTCTCATGTTAATTGCTTCAAATGTTTTTATGACTTTCGCGTGGTATGGGCATTTATCTTACAAAAGCAAACCTCTTTGGATTGTCATTTTGGCGAGCTGGAGCATCGCGCTGTTTGAATATTGTTTCGCAGTTCCGGCTAACCGTATTGGCAGTGCGGTGTATTCAACGGCCGAATTGAAGACGATGCAGGAAGTTATTACATTTTCAGTGTTCATTTTGTTTTCTATTTTCTGGCTCGGCGAGCAGATCACATTGCAGCATGTAGCTGGCTTTACATTAATTGCCGTTGGCGCTGCGGTGGTGTTTCGGGCATGAATTATCGACACGCTTTTCATGCGGGCAACCACGGCGATGTTTTAAAGCACATTGTTCTGGCACGCGCCCTCTCACTGATGGTTGCAAAAGACAAGCCGCTGGCAGTGTTGGATGCACATGCTGGCATCGGGCGTTATGATTTATCAGGAGTCCAAGCAACCAAGACCGGAGAATGGCAGAGCGGCGTTGCAAAGTTGGACGATGATTTTGCAACTGATGTCGAAGCGGTGTTAGAGCCATTCCGAAATATATTGGCTATGTTGAATCTTGACGGCGATGGAAGGTACTATCCGGGGTCGCCTGAAATTATTTTACGCATGATGCGCTCGACTGATCGACTGATTGCCAATGAGCTCCATCCCGTAGATGCCACAGAGCTTGCAGAAAATTATGCCGCAGATAAAAGTGTTATGGTGAAACAGCTCGATTATGTGCAGGCGATAAAATCAGAACTACCTTTTCGAGAAAGGCGCGGATTGGTTTTGATTGATCCACCATTTGAAGTTCTTGATGAAACTCTGCGAACCGCACTGGCCTTGGAGTTTGGCTATCGCCGCATGGCGACAGCTACATTTATGATTTGGTATCCAGTGACGACCGAGGAATTTGCGACACAATTTGTGGACACGATGAAGGCGCTCAAAATACCAAATATGTTATGGTGTGAATTGCGAATCAAGGCTGCGTTTGCCCAGGGCGGTCTTTCAGGATCCGGACTGATTATTATCAACCCGCCTTGGACACTTGAAAATGATCTGCGAATTTTACTGCCAGCTTTAGCAGAGCGGCTTGGGTTAGGAGATTGGGGGCGCGGCCAAGTGGATTGGCTTACGCCCCCGACATAATTACAGGTTAACTGATTTGCCTGTAATGGCTTGTGACAGATCAATATACTCTTCTGACGATGTGCCTGCGCGCTTGGCAATTTCAGCAAGCTGCAATTTAGCCAGATCAACGCGACCAGCAGCAACATAGCCTTCGCCCAGATATTCGCGCGCTTTCACGTAATCTGGCTGCATCGCCAAAGCTTGATCATAATATGAGACGGCGATTTCAAGACGACCGGCTTTACGATTGCTGTAGCCTATCATTGTCAAAGTTTCTGGTGTTTGCTTGTCGGTCATTGCGCAAAAAGCGCTCAATGCCCAATCATATTGGCCAGTCTTTGCGAGTAGATATCCTTGAGCATAAAGCTCATTATCCGGAATGATGCCAGCTGTGGCCTTCACGCAGGATTTTACCGTCTTGCCCTTCCTTTTCACTGTTTTAACAACTTCACCAACTTTACAATTCAACTGGGTTGGTGCCGTCGTGGGTGCAGCGGGAGTGGCCGGTGCTGCGGGAGCGGTGCCTGCAGCAAAAGCCGAGTTTGCTGCAAAAGCGAGCGCTATGAGAGAAGCAGAAATTAATTTCATGTGAGACCTCCAAAACGTTTCTGGCGACAATATTGTCATACCGCAATTACGAAGTGATTGTGGCAGTTATTCCAATACGTCTGACACAAATTTTAGATTTTCCTGAATTTAAAATGAACGCCGCATTCAGCCTTGGCTCAGCCACGATGTCTCATTGTTTGGCCATCGATCAGCCATGATGGCTTAACCCAAAGGAGAATATCATGAATAGCTTTATCAGCCCACGCAATACCGTATTCGCATTTGCATTTGCCGGCATTGCTGGCATCGGAATGTCCAGCTTTGCTGGCCAGGCAAGTGCCGGCATGCTTGAAGAGTGCCATGCCAGTTCGAAAACTAAGGTAGTAGCATGTTGCAAGCAACACATCGAACGCTTTGGACGTCCGACCTGGATGTCCAATGGTGAGGACAATAATTGCCGCGCTGCCGCTGTAAAGTGTGTTTCGAAATCTGGATCAACACCATTTGCCGCTGTAGCTCTCGTCGTAAAGCCCTACTGCTACATGGAAACGCCAGTGGATTATGATAAAGGCGGTGGCCGTCCAAGTAATCCATCTTCAAATAAACCGAGCCCAACGGGTGCCGCCGGAAAAAATTGATTTGCGCGCGTATTTTAAACCAGATGTTTTGGGGCTGGCCCTTTGTCAGCCTCAATTTTTATAACTGTATATCCAATCAAGCTGTTTTTGAATTATGGTCGAAGGCGTAAACTTCAAAACCATATTTCGCGATAGTGCGGATAAACCCGAAGAGTGATAAATTTGCCCAGCCCGCATAGAATTTTTATGCAATTTTGTGGTGCGCAGTATTCGCCTCGCATTCAAATTTTCAAAAGCTGTTGTGGCGTTCGATTGAAGTTCTGTTTGCAAAAGCGCTGCATCCTCTAAAGCCATCGCTGCACCTTGAGCGAGATAGGGCAGGGTGGCGTGGGCAGCGTCTCCGATCAATGTGATGTTTCCTTGATGCCATTGTTTGAGCGGTGGAATATAAGCGGATTGCCATTTGGTGAAATGAATGGGTATGGCCAAAACGCTTTGCAAGTTTTCGCTCGCATTTTTGAAAAATGATTTTGGTTCGACGCCATTGTTGATGGCAACCAGATTGAGCAGCATTGGGTCTCCGACGGGATAATGCACCACGTGTCCGCCGGGGAAAAGCCAGAGGTTTACGCATTCAAAATTTACATCGCCTATTGACGATGGCATTGGCAGCAGGCTTCGGAAATAAGTGTCTTTTGTCTTGATGGCTGCGGTTCCGGGAAAAAGTTTTTCTCGGGCCTTTGACCAGACTCCGTCTGCGGCGATGATGCCATCGAAACCCCCGAGAGAAAGCTCGTTTACTTCTGTATCGATATGAATTTCGATTCTTGATTTTGTTTTTGCGATACCAAATATTGCCTTATGCAGATCAGCGCGGTGGGCTGTGAGATAGGGCAGGCCGAACTTCTGTTGGAAAGCTTTTCCCAAGACCAAACGTTTTAGAATTTTACCGCTGCAGCCATCGCGCATATGGATTTCGGGCGGGGCGTAGGTAATGGGCCTTACCTCATCCCATGCGCCAAGCATCTGCAGCGCCCGCGCTGCATTTGGGCCGATTTGTAATCCTGCGCCCAACGGCTCGAATTTGGCCGCTTTTTCAAAAACCACGGCTTGGCTTCCTGCATTGGCCACGGCCAAAGCGCTGGCCAACCCCGCAATGCCGCCGCCGATGATTTTAAAGTTCATTGTATCCATTGTTCTAGCATGCCACGAAAATACATTCTGTTCATGTGGCGGATTGATGCTTGCGAGAAACGCAGCCAAGCCCTAGTAGAACGCCCATATTAGAGCGTTTTGACTTTTCATGGAAAAGTCAAAAGCGCCCTAAGCTGCTATTGTCGATCAACTTTTCTGACCTTTTACGATTTCGTCAAAAGTCAGGTTGATCTAGGAGATTTTTATGGGCTTTATTTCAGACTCGCTCAACCGCATTCAGCCATCGGCCACCATTGCCATCAGTACCAAAGCGCAAGTTTTGCAGGCCGAGGGCAAAAACGTGATCGGTTTGGCCGCAGGCGAGCCTGATTTTGAAACACCGCGTAACATCAAAGATGCTGCGATCAAAGCGATCAATGACGGCAAGACGCGCTATACGGCGGTCGATGGCATTCCCGAACTGAAAAAGGCAATTTGCGCCAAATTCAAGCGCGATAATGATTTAGATTATAAGCCATCTCAGATTTCCGTAGGCACGGGCGGCAAGCAAGTTTTGTTTAACGCTCTCATGGCCACAGTGAACGCAGGCGATGAGGTGATTGTGCCCGCGCCTTATTGGGTGAGCTATCCTGATATCGTGATGTTAGCGGGCGGCACGCCTGTGATCGTTCAAGGTGATGCAGCTAAGGGTTTTAAACTGCAAGCGGCAGCTTTGGAAAAAGCGATTACGCCGAAGACAAAGTGGTTGATTTTAAACTCACCATCAAACCCGTCAGGTGCTGCTTACTCGTATTCGGAAATGAAGGCGCTGACCGATGTGTTAGTAAAGTATCCGCATGTGTGGGTACTGACTGACGATATGTATGAGCATCTGGTTTATGATGATTTCAAATTTGTGACGCCTGCGCAGATTGAGCCAAAGCTTTATGAACGCACTTTGACGATGAATGGTGTGTCCAAATCCTATTGCATGACGGGTTGGCGCATTGGTTATGCGGCGGGGCCTGAGGTTTTGATCAAGGCTATGGCAAAGTTGCAATCGCAATCGACGTCGAACCCTTCGAGCATTGCGCAATGGGCCTCAGTTGAAGCGCTGAACGGCCCGCAGGATTTTATCGCCGCACATAACAAGATTTTTAAAGAGCGTCGCGATCTCGTGGTTTCTATGCTCAATCAAACCAAGGGATTGAGTTGTGCTATACCCGAAGGTGCGTTTTATGTTTATCCATCATGTGCTGGCACGATTGGCAAAACAGCGTCATCTGGCAAAGTGATTGCAACGGATGAAGATTTTGTGAGTGAGCTGTTGGCGGAAGAAGGTGTTGCTGCTGTGCATGGTGCCGCGTTTGGAACGTCACCGTATTTTCGTATCAGCTATGCTACAGCGACAACCATCCTCGAAGATGCATGCACTCGCATTCAGCGCTTCTGTGGCAATCTCAAGTAACAAAGGACGATAATATGTACGCTCAATCCATTCCATTTCTCATTCGCAATCTTGAAGCTACGACAAAGTTTTTGAAAAAAGCTGAAGCGCAGATTGAAGCCAAGAAGATCGATAAAGCCGTTGTTCTTAACTTGCGCATTTTTCCAGATATGTTCCCATTGATCCGCCAAGTGCAGCTGGTCACTGATTTCTGTAAAGGTTCGGGAGCGCGTTTGTCTGGCGTGGCTGTGCCAAGCTATGCTGATGAAGAAAAAACCTTTGACGAGCTTTATGCGCGCCTCGCTAAGACAGTGGATTTTTTGAAGACTCTTGATGTCAAATCTTTCGAAGGTGCTGATAAGCGCAACATCACCATGAAGGTTCAGGGCAATGACATGACCATGGACGGCATTACATATTTCAATGGCATGGCATTACCCAATATATATTTCCACATGACGACTGCTTATAACATTCTACGCAGCATTGGAATTGAGTTGGGCAAAGGCGATTTTATGGGGCGTTAGTTCTTGTCGTTTGATGTTTTTCTAGCACTCGCATTGTTCGGCTTTATCACGGCGTTTACGCCGGGACCGAACAACACATTGTTGATGGCGCAGGGAGTTAACTTTGGGTTCCGCCGCACGTTGCCCTTGATCCTCGGCGTTGCCATTGGCTTTCCGTTTATGATCGGGTGCGTGGGGTTGGGCCTTGGTAAAATCTTCGATATTTATCCCATTCTTTACACACTTATGAAATATGCGGGCGCTGCTTACATGTTGTGGCTGGCGTGGAAGATTGCAAACTCAAAGCCTGCGGGGGAGGGCTCTGAAGCTGTGGGCCAGCCCATGACTTTCATTCAAGCTGCCGCATTTCAATGGATTAATCCCAAAGCATGGATCATGTCCGTGACGGCGCTCTCGGCTTATACTGTGGCGGCGCATTATTATGTGGGCGTGGCTTTTGTTGTGGGCACATTTGTGGTTATGGGCCTCAGCAGCGCTTCAACATGGGCGATGTTCGGTGTGGGGCTGCGGCATGTGCTGAATGATCCGAGGTATTTCAGGATCATCAATTTGGCGCTGGCACTGTTGCTAGTGGCTTCGCTGGTGCCGATGTTGTGGCATTGAAGTTGTCCTCTGCCGCAAAGCGGGAGAGGAAAGGGGCCCGCTGAGCGCAGCGAAGTGGGATAGGTGAGGGAAGTGAAGTTCTGAGCTTGCGGTCCCTCATCTATCCCATCTCA
>CAXTKN010000018.1:6642-19576 GCA_964244805.1 uncultured Aestuariivirga sp. | reverse complement strand
GTTTGCGCCCGCGCAACCCTTCACTTCTACCTCCGAAACGGAATAACCGTTTTCAATAAAGGCGGAGTCATGTCTTAATCATTAGTAACTGAGCGTGATTACAACCACATCCGCGTAAGACCCGCCGGGCGGCGTTGCTTGAGCAGGAATTTGACCATAAACATTATAGACTTGGGTGAGACCCGTGGCTGTTCCTGCGGCCGTATCCGAACCAACCGTTGAACCCCATTGCTGGCTTAGCCCTGCATTTTGATAGAGGCCATATGAGATTTTTTGACCCGTTGCCGGATTGGCCAATAATCTGTTGACCGGGCTAGTCCCACCATTTGCACCATTGCTCAGACCTACGGTGTATTTCACACCATTGGTGCAGGTGATAGAGATTTGATTGTTGGCAGTCTGGGATGTGTTCAAGCTGCTCCGCGTTCCAAAATTTAAAGGCGTTGTCGAAATATTGCAGCTGTTGTTATTTGTCGCGCGCACCGTGAATGCCACACGCGCGGCACGCGTTGACTGAACCGTGCAAGTCTGCGCGGGCGCATAGCCATAGTCAAACAAGGTGTGGCCAGCACTATAAACCGATTGATAGTTGCCACCCGGCGCCAAAGCCAAAGTTCCAGTGATTTGCGCATTGATCGTTTGCGAGAGTGAGCCTGATCCTGTGCTGTTGAGCGGCAGTGTCAGAATGGGTGGCAGTGGTGCGTAAGGCCAAACATATGAACCCCAGATTTGGCCTGACGGTTGATAAAGATTGTATGGCACAGTGCGGGGCCCGTTTCCCAATAAACGTGGATTGCCCGACGTTGATCCGCCGGTGCCGTCACCAATATTGGGGCAGATTGTTATTGTGCTGCCGGGTGTGCCCGTGCAACTGGCTGAAAATGTTCCCGCGGTCGTTGGCGTGCCACCGACACTCAGATTGACGCTCCCGAAGTTGATGTCGGTCATCGAAAAGTTGCACGACTGGGAAAACGCCGCAACGGCATTGAGCCACACTAAAGAAATGAAAATGAAAAAAATTCTTACAAGCATTGCAATGGGCCAATCGAAGTTTGCGTTTCTTTTTCAGCTTCGAAATCGAATGCTGTCGCACATGTTGTATTTGCGCCCTCTGCCGTCAAGCTGACATGCTTCTCAATATCGGTTAAATAAACTTCGCCATCATAGCCCATCAAAAACGGTTCGCTTTTTCCAGCCACAGTGATTTTTGTTCCGGGCGGTATGAAAGCGCCCTTTGCATCGGTTAAAACCACGATTAGTCCGTTTCCATCCTTCTTCACACCAAAATCTACCAGCACGCCGCTCTTGGTGCGCGGTGCGATATATTTGTCGGTTTCAGAAACGCTGGCATTCAACGGCAATTTCTCGGGGTCGATTGAAATTTTGTTGCGTTGGTAAGCCCGCAATTCGCTGATCAGCAATTTGCCATCTTTTCTGGTTTTACCGACGAAGCGATTTTCATAGCTCACATCAATACCCTCAACACCGGCATCAACGATGGCAAAAGAGTCTGCGATCGGGTTGCCCAAAAACAGTCCAGATTTGGTGGCCACTAAAGAACCTTCGATTGTTGCGCTGGCACTCGCCCTATCGTTTTCACTTGCAACACGGCCAGATAAAATGGCTTTATCGCTGCGATAGCTGCCCTCAGCGGCTAATCTTTTATATCCATCTTGAGCCGCGCCGGAAACGCGCCAGCCATATGAGCCATAATTTGTGTCTAATGGTTTTGCAACTTCAGTCGTGGCTTCCCAGTTGTTTTTAACAATGCTGGCACCCGACGAACTATTTATGTTTTTACCAAATGGCACTGTCAGGCCGACAAACGCGCCATAGTCTGTGCCGTTGTCGAGATCGATATAGGCATTGGCGTATGCAGATATATCACCCTTGAATGATTTGGTCACATTTGCGCCGACAATCAGCGAGTCTACGCCGTCATGGGTGTTGATGTGAATTAAACTAAGGCCAGTTCCCAAATTATAATCTGGAAAGCCATATGAGACATTAATCTGATCAAGCGCTTGCGGCACGCCGTTATGAAGGATACCCTTGATTGGAATTTCGGTTACAGCCGCGAGGTCGACAAAATTGCCAAAGGTCCTCGCCGCAGATGCGCGAACCAGAAGATTTTTGTATTCAAAATCCCAAGAGCCAAAGCTATAAAAGCCGATATCGCCTTGATAGTAACTGGCTGCGGCAGCGGCATTGAAAACGCCAAATGGCCCCACCACGAAACTGGTGCCGAGGCCACCCTCAAACATATCGAGCCGGGCTTCGGCATGGGCCTCGGCTGTGATTTCATTACTGATCCCATATCTCGCACTTGCCACAGCCATGAGCTGGCTATCATAGTCAAAATTACTCGTGCCATAACCGCGCCTCGGCAATCCCAGATCGACTGAGTAATCGAACAAATGCGGTGCCAGCAATGAAGCTGACGTATAAATCTGGGTTTCACTTTCGGTTTGCTTTCCAGTCGTATCCGTCAAAACGACCTTGGCGGTTCCATGCCCGGTAATGATGGGCAAATGGTCTATGCTGAACGGCCCCGGGCTAATGTCCGAAGAATAGGTTTTGGTGCCATTGACATAAACATCAACGGTTGACGGCACGGCCGCACTTCCTGCGAGGCTAGGTAGTGGCCTTGTGATCAAATCTGGACGAACTCCAAAATTGCGTTGCATTTGACCACCACCGAAACGCACAGGTCTTGTCCAATTCAAACTGCCGGAGATAATATCGCCCACGGTGTAGGTTTCAGCGCGGTCTTGGTTTGCATATGTCCAATTGGTATCAAGCCTTGTGGCAGTGAAGTCCGAAAAAGTCGTCGTTCCGAGGATGCCACTTTGTTGAACAACACCGAGTTTTGAAAAGGCACGGGCATCGAGTGTAACTGATGCCCCATTAAAATGACTTGCGCCCAAGCCCAGATCATAATTAGCAGCACCATAACCCGTGTAATTGAGCACCACACCAAGATCGCTTTCAGCCTGAAGCATTTCCTTTGGTGATGTTATAGCGATCGATCTCGCTTCACGGCCTGCATCGGAGATTTTTAGATTGATCGTTTGCTTGTCCTTATCATATTCAAATTGCAAGCCTGCAATCGAAGCCAGATTGATTTGCTCACCATCAACACCCTTGCCCGGAACTTTCAAGCCAAGCTGCTGCAACTCTGATCTTGCAGAAGAAAACCCGCCATCCGGCAGTTCTACAAAAGCGGCAACCAGATCAATTGCATAGCCGTTAATCAGAACATCAAGTTGCAAACTTCCCGAGGGTGCAACATCCACCACGGGTTGATCTAAATTGCCTTTGGCAGGATCATCAATCAAGTGTCCAGCGCCTGGAATATCATCGGTTTGTACATCGACGGGCGCTTGAACAACCTCAGCGCTTAGATGATTTGCGTCAGGAACGCTATCAGTCGCGGTGCCACTTTGTGCTTGTTCCACCGGATCATTGAGGTGGCCAGCACCTGGAACTGTGTCAACCGAGGGTACAACCGGAGGCACAGTTACAGCTTTCTTTGCTGTAACTCGCTTATGGTGTGCGCCCCCCGGTACAGATGTGCCTTGTGCCGAAGCACAAGGCGCTAAGACGAAGAAAGCGACAAGAATCGCAATAAGGAAGCGAAGTTCCTTATTGGACCTGAACGGTCGCTTCGATTGGTCCATCATTACCTTTGGCTATGATTTTAATTGAGCTGCCTGATTTTATGGCCTTGGATTTGATGGTCCATGCATTGGCACCCCCCGCCAAGACATATCCAGCAAGACCATTGTTAAAGCTGTCTGTCTCGCCATTTCCGACGATTTGCAATGAAGCCAAGCGTGCATGACGCTGGCCTGCATTTGTCGCTGAAACCGAAACGCCACCTTTGACTATTTTGGCTGTCCAATTCAGTTTGCTGGTTAGGCCCGGAGCCGTGAAGAACACAGGAATGTTGTGACGCACGGCAAAGGCAACTGCCTGTGTCCCCTTGGTTGGCGCTGACGGAATTTCGTCGACGAGCAAGCGATAGGTTTCTTCGGTTGTGGCTGGCGTCTTCAAAAGACGCACAATACGCACAGTCGCGTTACCACCTTCTTTGATTACTAAAGCAGGAGGACTAGCAACTACATCCTTCGTCGGTGATAGTTTTTCCTGGCCATTCAAGATAGTCCATTTGAACACACGCACTTGGCTATTGATGACACCCTTGCCCTCGAGATTTGTCAGCGTCACCGTTGACGTTGACAGCGGCGCAATGGCTTCGATATTGATTGGACTTACTTGCAATGTACCTGCAAAACTTGACATCGGCGTGGCGAGCAGAGCTGCTGTCAGAGCCAGATTGCGAACGAAGGTCCCACCCTTGGTTTTCATAATATATCCCCTAAAATTGACATAGTTTCAGCGTGATCGCCCCAGGACTATTCATCCCGGGGCAATCGACTTCATATTTGCAGGTGAGGCCGTTCTTTGCGGCCTCAACGGTTCTTAGTAGTTCACGTAAACCGTTTGCGTAGCCTGATAGAGGCCAGTTGCTGGGTAAGAAGCGGCATTCAAGCCAACCTTCAAAGTATCTGTGCCTGCGCCTGTGCCCGAAGCAGCAGCAGCTGTTCCAAGATCGTAGGTTGCGCCGATTGTGCTTGCACCGTTTACAAGGTTACCAGTGGCTGTGAGGCCAGCAGAACCCGAAACGAATGACAGGCTATAAGCTGTGCCTGGGTTGCAAATTACTGATACTGTCGAGTTTGCAGTTTCTGTGCCGAGGACGGTCGACAAGTTGCCGAAGTTTACAGCAGTTGCCGAAACAGCGCAGGCCTTAACGATAGTTACTTGCACATTGAATGTGCCCGAAGCAGTTGCAGCGAATACTGAAGAAGCGCTGGCAAGACCAGCTAAAGCTACGAGTGGAAGAAGATATTTACGCATGACATTACCCTTGTTTGTTAAACTCTATATTGCACCTTGGGATTTCAACCGTTGCCGCCGCAAGAAACTTACAGAGTGCCCCCGGGTTTTTCCCTGCACAATGAATAGCGTTCGGCATCTTAAACTGGGGTTCAGAAGGCTGGTTAACTGGAGCCTCCAAATTTGTTCCGATTTGAATCAACTGCATTTGCAATAAGATATTTTTCAAGGAATTATTGAGTCACTTCAAGGCTTTGCAAATTGTCGATAAAATGTCAAAAAATCCTATGATTCAGTTATGATTAAGGATAGCAGGCATTTGCTCACCGAGTGGGCAAACTTGATAACGTGATTTCCAACATTAGAAATTCTGGTCATTGTCAAAAAATTTGCATGAGTAATCAAACCAGCAACAACTCTTCTGATAACTATCCAAAACAAAAACAGTGTTGTTGTCCCAACCTAGTAAACGGCAACTGGTGCTTTCAGTGAGGAAAGCAAAGTATTTCGCGCAGAGACAAAATGCTTCTTGCAAGCAGCCTGTATTTGTTTCGGGTCGCGGCTAAAAAGTGCGTCGATGTATGCCAAATGCTCTAAAACTGCAGCTTGGTTGCGCTTTCTTTCGTCTACCTTGTTCCACTGATAATGATAGTGAAATATCAACGAAATGAGATCATAGAAATCAACGATGAAGCGATTCATGGAAGCGTTGTTTACGAGCTGATGAAACCTTTCGTCGATATCGGAAAAATTATGAAAGTCCCTTTTGATGTTGCGCAAAAGATTCTTATGATCAGACTCCAAAACCTTAAGTTCCTTCCAGGCAATCGCGTCATCGGGCAAAGTTGCAAAAGCCATCGCTGATCGCATTTCAAAAAGCTCTCGCACTTCAAATAATTCGAGCGCAAAGTCTTCTGTAAATCCCTGAAAACACCAACCTGAATTGGGCCGCCTTTCAATGAGCTTGAACCTGCTAAATCGGTTCAAGAATTCGCGAATACCGCTCGTTGAAACACCAAACTGGCGTGCGAGTTCCAGTTCATTTATGATGTCACCAGGTTTTGGGTCGGCGCGCAGCATCCACTCCAGAAATTTTTTTTCTATCCGCGCCGCATTCGAAAGAGTCTCTGCTCTCGAAAAACTGTCCTTAGCTTTGGGTCTTCGGCATAGAAACTTCTTAGTGCTCTCGATGGTAATGAGTTTTTTTAACTCAAGATCCCGCAATACTTTTCGTATCGTAGTGCGGCTCGCGTTCAGTTTAGATTTTAGAACGTTTTCTGAATCCAGCGCGTCTCCGATTTTTAGCTCGCCAAGATAGACGATCAGGCGATTGTAAGTTCGCTTATAAACTGCCTCACCTTTCATTTCGTTCACCCATCCACTGAATTGCCTTCGCGCTTCTTATTTGTATTTTTACATATAAAAAACAGTTTGACTATGACCTTGTCCCACTATTTACTAAATTATCGAAAAAAATTTCGATTGTTAAATTTTGCTGGGGACGGATTCAATGAAAGCAGTTGTTTGTTCTTCACCACATGCAATTGCCATTGAGCAGCTGCCACCGGCTTTGCGAATGTCAGGTGAAGTGCTGGTTCAGATCAATCGTGCCGGCATTTGTGGTACAGATTATCATATATATGAGGGGCTACATCCTTTTTTAAAATACCCTCGCGTGATAGGCCATGAGCTTTCGGCGACAGTTTGGGAGGCAGACGCTAAGACTGGATTTGATGTTGGCCAAACCGTTGTCGTGAACCCTTATATAGCCTGCGGCCTATGCCATGCTTGCAAATCAAACAAACCAAATTGTTGCATGAAGATTGCTGTGCTGGGGGTGCACCGAGACGGCGGAATGTGCGAATTCATCAGCTTACCACCGGGCAACTTGATATCTGCTGGTGGTATGAGTTTGGACGAGGCCGCCTCAGTAGAATTTTTGGCTATCGGTGCTCACGCCGTGCGGAGATCTGCAATCGGGAAAGGTCATAACGCGCTTGTGGTAGGTGCCGGGCCAATTGGTATTGGCGTTGCAATCTTTGCTCAAATAGCAGGTGCGAGAGTGACTTTCGTTGACCGTGATGTTGCCAGGCTAGAACTCGCTAGTTCTGTGGTTGGTGTCGCAAATAAATATACTGCCGACCAGGACATTTCGCAAAACTTGAATGATTATTCAAACGGCGACGGCTTTGATTTTGTTTTTGATGCAACTGGCAATCGCTCCTCCATGGAGCAAAGCTTTTCATATGTTGCTCATGGGGGCTGTTATGTTTTAGTTGGGTTGGTCAAAGATGATATAAAATTTTCCGACCCTGAATTCCATAAGCGTGAGATGACTCTGATGGCAAGTCGTAATGCGACGGATGTTGATTTTGAGCATGTTATCTCATCCATCAAATCGGGTGTCGTTCCAATTCTAAAGCTTCTCACCCACCGCACATCACTTGAACATGTTGCAACTGATCTACCACGCTGGTCATCGAACAAAGAGGGGCTCATCAAGGCAATAGTGGAAATTAGTGCAACATGACCAAGCGCATTATTCAGTTTGGTACGAGCCGGTTTTTACAAGCCCACGCCGATCTGTTTGTTCACGAGGCGCGCCTTCTCGGCCAAGATATTGGACCGATCACAGTTGTTAAAACGACCAAAGGAGCTGAACGTTCGGGACGAGTTTCTGCTTTTGGTTCTGGCGAGGGATTTCCTGTCATTATTCGCGGTCTTGATGGTCAGAAAATTTTAGATCAAAAGATTTTTGTCAAAAGTGTAGATCAAGGATTGGTCGCGGATGACGACTGGCCCGCCGTGCAAAATTTATTTTCTAATCAGGCCGAAATTGTAATTTCAAACGTTGGGGAGAGTGGTTATGCCATTCCCGTTGCAGATGAGATAGCTCCGCCAAAATTTGGGAATGTTCCAGCGGGATATCCGGCGAAACTATTGAGTCTACTATTGGCTCGATTCAATGCAAGCGGAAGGCCGATGCTCATCTTGCCATGCGAACTGGTATCAGAAAATGGTAAACTATTGCGTGGGCTGTTAGAGCAACTATCCAACCAATGGCACTTGGACAATGCTTTCAAGACTTGGCTCGCAACGAAAATAATAATCTGCGATACCTTGGTAGACAGAATTGTGTCTGAAGCGATTGACCCTATTGGTGCAGTGGCTGAGCCTTACGCGCTTTGGGCGATTAAACGCGTGCCAAATTTGAATTTTCCATTCTCGCATCCGGCTATCGTTTTGACGGATGACCTCACGCCCTTTGTGCGTCTCAAACTTCACATCCTCAATCTGGGCCATAGTTTCCTCGCTGAAATCTGGCAATCGGAAAACCGACCAAGCAAAGAAACAGTGCGGGAAATTCTAAGTGTTGATGACATTATGGTGCGATTGATGGCACTTTATTCAGAGGAAGTGATTCCGGGTTTTGCTTGTTACAATATGGCCGAACAAGCAACGGCCTATGTTGCAATGACAATCACTCGGTTTCAAAATCCATTTCTCAACCACCGGCTCAGCGATATAGCCCAAAACCACCAGATGAAAATTGAAAGACGTGCGGCAGATTTCATTAAGTGGGTCAAGTTGTGCAACTCGTCTGCCAAGGTTGCGCGAATTCAACAACTCATTGATCGTTCGCAATTGCGAAAGATTTAACTTGTCAAGATTGTGTTACGACCATTGACAGTCCAAAAAATCCGTACTTATATCCAGTTTGAACACTTGTAAAAAAAAATAACATAAGTTCAAAGTTGGGAGAAATATGGTTTCAGTTGATATTTTTAATCGTGGGCTTCCCTTGCTTTCAGCTGAGGGCGTTGATCGGTTATGACGGCAATTGAAACACCGAAATCCAGTAGATTAAATTGGTTGACGTCTGAACATCCGTTGCCATGGTTATTGCCAGCTTCGGCATTAATGATTGTCTTTGGTGTATACCCGTTGATTGCAGCCGTCGTGAAAACCCTCTACCGAAAAAACGCCGCAACGCGCCGCGAGATTTTTGATCCGCTTTATAATTGGACCAAGATTTTTGAAGACCCGCGGATGTGGGATGCTCTTGGACACACGCTGCTTTACACAATGATCGCTTTGGTATTCCAGTTGGTTCTGGGAATGCTAATTGCTTTGCTTTTGGATTCAGATCGCAAAGGCTATGGCATTATGAGGGCCATGATGACGCTGCCGCTGGTTATTCCACCGGCAGTTACGGGAATGATGTTTCTGCTGATGTTGAATGGCTCATTCGGGGTCATTGCACGGTTGATTATTGCTACGGGCCTTTTGCCAGCTGGCTACACTATACTTGGTAATTCAGCGACAGCCCTGCCCGGCGTTATGCTTGCCGAAATCTGGCAATGGACGCCTTTCATGGTGCTGATCATGTTGGCGGGATTGCGCGCACTTCCGAAGGAGCCATTTGAAGCCGCTGCGATTGATGGCGCAACGCCTGTTCAAGCCTTTTTCAAACTCACGCTTCCCATGATGTCCAAGGTTATCGCCATTGCGGTTTTGATCCGCGGTGTCGATTTGTTACGGGCCTTTGACTACATCAAGGTGATGACGGATTCTGGGCCGGGAACTGCGACCGAAACACTCACAAGCTATGCAGGCCGAATCTACTTTGGCAATTCGGATTATCCGCTGGCTTCTTCAGTGGCCATCTTAACACTGGTTCTTGTTATATTAACATCGACGGTCTTCATGCGCGTCTTCAAGGTAAAACTATAATGGAACTTTCGCGCCCATGGCAGATTGCCCGTGATGCACTGGCTGCTTTTGTAACGGCTATTTTCATGTTTCCCATCTTCTGGTGGGCATTGACGTCGATAAAGCCCATTTCTGCGGTGTTTGATAAAGACCGTATCGTTTGGTTTGATTTCATACCCACAACCATAAATTATGCGGTCACGCTGCTCGGTCAATCACGTTCTCAGCTTGCCATAGACGCGGGCATTGGCATGGGAGTGGCCGGAACTGAAGCTTATGATTCTCGCTCATCGATTCTTGATAGCGCAGTCGTTTCAGTGGGGGCAACAGCCGTGACAATGATGGTCGCAATCCCTGCGGCCTATGCATTATCCCGCATGGCGTTTCGAGGGCGAAATGTCTTCCTCAATTGGGTATTGGGACAACGCTTTATGCCACCCATTGCCATCATATTTCCGTTGGTCACAACCTACAAATGGTTGGGGATGCGCGACACGGATAATTATTATCTGGGCTGGCTAGGTCTCATGTTGATCTATGCGCTCATGAATTTGCCCATTGCTGTTTTGCTTCTCAAATCATTCTTTGACGATGTGCCAAAGGATGTTGACGAAGCTGCAATGATTGACGGTGCCACGCGCTGGGAAACTTTCTGCAAAATTGTATTGCCAATGGCCAAGGGCGGCGTCGCTGCTGCCGCCGTTTTGTGCTTCATCTTCTCCTGGACAGAGTTTTTGCTATCGCTGTTTTTAACAACAGACATTCGAACGGTTCCGGTCAAAATTCAAACTTTCGTCACTTCCACTGGTAATGAGTGGGGCTTCATTACGGCGCTGGGTACGGCAGCCGTGATCCCCGGATTCATTTTCATCTTGCTGGTGCAACGCCATCTGGTTCGCGGTCTCACTTTGGGCTCCCTCAAAGAGTGAAGACAGCGAACGAGAACTCTACGACTGAAATATAAACATAAAACACTTTGGAGGAAACCATGAGTTTTAGAGAGTATGATAAAAAGACTTTTCTGATTGATGCTGCCAATGACTTCACAGCCAAGCGAATTTCGAAGCGCTCGTTTTTGAAGAAAACGGCAATGGCCGGTGTGGGCTTCTCAGCCTTCAACTTGGGCTTGCTCGGTAATCTGCGCAAAGACCGCAGCAGCCTCTTTGGCTCACCTGCATGGGCTGAAGAAATGGGTGATCCAGCGGTCAACAAATGGCTCAAAGATGTTGGCAGCAAATTTAAAGGCACCAAGATCCGCTATACTTCGGAAGCGACACCGCCGACAGTTGTGCTTGATAAACTGAAGGGTGAATTCACAGCGCTCACCGGCATCGAAGTGGAAATCGAAATTGTTCCATTGGAGCAAGTTCTCGCTAAGGCAACGCAAGACGTTCAGGGCCAGTTGGGTTCTTATGACCTCTACTATCTCGATCAGTCATGGGTTGCCACCTTTGCACAAGACACGTTCGATCCGATTGCGCTCTACAAGGACAAGGCAGACCTCGCAATGCCCGGCATGGATTGGGAAGACTTCTCCAAGCCATTGGTTGCAGGCCTTGCCGTTTATGATGGTCACTGGGTCGGCATTCCGTTCGATATTCCGATCATGACAACAATGTGGCGTCAGGACATTTTCGATAAGCACAAGCTGACACCGCCAAACACGACCGACGAATTCATGGCCGCTGCCAAGACGATCTATGAAGCCGAAAAAGGCAACGGCATGTTCGGTACCGGCCTCCAAGCCAAGTCTGGTCACTATTCACTGGAATGCGATTGGACGCAGGTTGTGTGGAACCATGGTGGCTCAATATTCACCAAGGACAAGAAGTTCTCTGGCAATGATGAAGCAGGCATCAAGGGTCTGCAATATTATCAAGAATTGCTCAAGATTTCCCCACCAGAATCGACCAACTCAACATGGGATGGTCAATGGCAAATGGGTGCTTCAGGCCAAATTGCACTTGTCAATTCCTGGGATGAATTCTTCCCAGGCTGGGATGCTGCTGACTCGAAGGTTAAAGGTCTGTGGCAAGCCAAGCGTCCTGTTCGTGGCACGGTGCCTTACCGTGCTGTTGCAGATGCAGGCTTTGGTGAAATTCCAAATGCTGCTCACCAAGGTGGTTCGATCTTGGCACTTTCCAAGTATTCAAAAAATGCAGATGCCGCTTGGATATTTATGCAATGGGCTTGCTCTAAGGATATCATGACACGTTGCACATTGGGTGGTGGTTTTGCTCCAATGCGCTTGTCATCCTTCGCTGATCCTCGTGTGGTCGCTAAACAGGTTGTTGGCCCCGGCACCACGCGCCACTTGCCAGTTGTTAAAGAAATCATCGACAATGACATGGCTTCCGAACCAGATATGCCATTGTGGGCTGGATTCTCGAACAATGAAATTCCTGTGAATTTGGGCAAATTGCTCACGGGTCAGGATTTCGGTGGCGATGCCAAGAAATGCATGGATGCAATTGCCACGCAGGTCAACAAAGCTGTTGCGGACGCAGGTTTGTAATCTCCAAGAGAAAAGTGGAGGCAGGTTTTGGCCTGCCTCCATATTTTTAAAATTTGAACATGAAACCAGACCTTGTCATCGGGCTTGATTCTTCCACAACGGCAACAAAAGCCATTGCTTGGGATGGGCGTGGTCGTGCTGTGGCCGAAGGTCGGGCTGCCATAGCAATCGGCAATCCAAAGCCAGGCTGGTATGAACAAGAAGCGAGTGATTGGACGGGTGCTGCCGCCAAAGCACTTAAGCAACTCACAAAGAAAATTTCGGCAGATCGTATTGCTGCCATCGCTATTTCCAGCCAGCGCGAATCTTTTGCTCAGTTTGACCACAGTGGAAAAGCATTGAGGCCCGGCACCCTGTGGCTGGATGAACGGGCTACTTCGATTTTGCCTGATATGGAAAAGAGGCTTGGGGCCGAAGCAATCCACCGCATTTCAGGGAAGCCGCTGGATGTTATTACCTGTTTGATGCGCTGCTGTTGGTTCCAAAAAAATATGCCAGCCATGTGGAAGCGGGTTCACAAGACTGCCGAGGTGCATGGTGTTGTGGCGCATTTTCTGACGGGTGAGTGGAACAGCTCAACTGGTTCTGCTGACCCTATGGGCATGCTTGATATGGCCAAGATGCAATGGTCGGAGAAGCTTTTGTCATCTGTGGGTTTGAAAGAAGCGCAATTGCCAAAGCTTTCGCGTCCGGGTGAAGTTATCGGCGAAGTGACATCAGTTGCGGCAAAGATCACAGGGCTTAAAGCAGGAACATTGATTGTGGCCGGTGGTGGTGATGGCCAGTGCGCGGGAACCGGAACCA
>CAXTKN010000018.1:0-6542 GCA_964244805.1 uncultured Aestuariivirga sp. | reverse complement strand
GGAACATTGATTGTGGCCGGTGGTGGTGATGGCCAGTGCGCGGGAACCGGAACCAATGTGTTTGTTGAAGGCCGCGCGTACGTCAATCTCGGCACTGCAGTGGTTTCTGGCAATTACGGAAAGACATATGCCCATAATCTTGCCTTTCGCACTATGTCTGCGATTGCTGAAGAGGGATATATCTATGAGACGTGTTTGAGATCGGGCACTTTCCTTTTGAATTGGGCTGTCGAGAACTTATTTCGCGTTGATACAAGGTCGAACCCTAAAATATTCGATGAGCTTGAAAAAGCTGCCGAGAAATCACCCATTGGCGCAAAGGGCTTGATGTTGGTTCCCTATTGGTCGGGTGTCATGACGCCCTACTGGGATTCATCGGCCCGCGGGGTGATTGCGGGCATTGGTCCATCACATAACCGAGGCGATATTTACCGCGCTATAATTGAAGGTCTAACACTGGAACAAGTTGTAGCCACACAGAAAGTGGAAGCAGCTACAGAAACCATCAACCATTATGTCGCTATTGGTGGCGGCGCTAAATCTGATCTCTGGTGTCAGATTTTGGCGGATGCTTCCGGACGCGAAGTGAAGCGGCTTGAAACGGTCGAGGCATCTTCATTGGGCGCAGCTTGTGCAGCCGCGAAAGGTGCAGGTTGGTTTAAAACGATTCCAGAAGCTGCCGCGAAAATGACGGGCAAACCCTCGAAGACCTTCCGCCCTAGAATGAAGCAAAACAAACGTTATGGCCAAATTCTCGGTGTCTACCGTGACCTTTGGCCAACCGTTTCGCAATGGAACAAAAGACTTCAATCACTGCAAACACTTTAAAATGAAACAGGCGTAAAATGGCATCCGTAGAACTTAAGAAGATTGTAAAAAAATATGGTGATGTTGAAGTTGTCCATGGTGTCGACCTCACCATTGACGACGGCAGCTTCGTGGTTTTATTGGGGCCTTCTGGTTGCGGTAAATCAACCCTGCTGCGTATGATCGCCGGACTAGAGTCGGTCACGGGCGGCGATGTTGAAATCGCTGGTCAGCGTGTGAACCAGAAACATCCGAAGGACCGTAACATCGCAATGGTGTTCCAGAATTATGCGCTCTACGCGCATATGACGGTGAAAGACAATATGGCGTTTTCGATGACATTGGCCAAGCGCCCGCAAAGCGAGATTGATGAAAAGACCGGATGGGCCGCAAAGATATTAAATCTTGAACCTTACTTGGCGCGATATCCGCGGGAGCTTTCCGGCGGCCAACGCCAGCGCGTTGCTATGGGCCGTGCTATTGTTCGCGATCCAGCGGTGTTTCTGTTTGATGAACCGCTTTCGAACCTTGATGCAAAACTCCGCGTTCAGATGCGAACCGAAATTAAGGATCTGCATGAACGCCTTAAAACAACGACGGTTTATGTGACGCATGACCAAATCGAAGCGATGACCATGGCGGATAAGATTGTCATTTTGCGCGATGGGATAATTGAGCAACAGGGAACACCTCTGGACGTTTATGACTCTCCTGCAAACCTTTTCGTTGCACAATTTATAGGTTCGCCTTCGATGAATTTAATCAAGGGCATCGCTGATAAAACTCACGTCACAACAGCAGCAGGCGCGAAACTGCCATTGCCAAAAAACCATAAAGCCAGCGTAGGTCAGCAGGTTGTATACGGAATTCGCCCCGAAGATTTGGAGTTGGGCAAAGGTTTTAAAGCAAAAATAACCGTGACCGAACCAACAGGCCCCGAAATTCATGTTTACTCTGAATTAGATGACATTGAAATTTGTGCCATCGTGCGTGACCGTCAGGCCTTCAAACGTGACAGCATGGTAGAGTTCGCACCACGTTTGGATAAGGTGCATTTGTTTGACGCCAAAACCTCTATGGCAATCAAGTGAAGACGGTCACCATCATTGGTGCAGGTGTTATGGGAACTGCAATGGTATTGCCGTTTTCAGATCGTGGTTATGACGTACGTTTGGTGGGTACTCATCTCGACGCTGAGATCATCACCAGTATAAAGACCAAGCAATTTCATCCCAAGCTGAATGTCACTTTGCCAGCAAAAGTTCAGGCATATGCGCACAGTGAATTAGATGCTGCACTTGGTGATGACACAGACTTGATCTTGCTAGGCGTTTCGTCTGCGGGCGTATCATGGGCGCTTGAACAATTATCTCGGTTTATGAAACAACCAACACCAATATTGATGATCACCAAAGGAATGCATGCAGAATTAAATTCGCTTGTGACTTTACCTGACGTCGTTTCAAATTCACTCACAAAAAAATTTGGCGCAGATATAAAAATTGCTGCAATAGCAGGCCCTTGCATTGCAGGTGAACTTGCTGTCAGGCGGCCCACTGGTACGGTGATTGTTTCGCATGATCATATTTTTGCAAGCCAACTCTGCAAGGACTTAGAAACAGACTATTATCATCCACGCCCCTCCCATGACATGATTGGTATTGAGATATGCGCGGCGTTTAAAAATTTTTTTGCAATAGCTGTTGGCTGGGCGCATGGATATCTAGAGCAATTCCCAACAGCTGAAAACAAAGCCAAGAACAACAACGCCGCAGCTATTATTTTTGATCAAGCCGTGCGTGAGCTGCTTGCCCTGACCACTGCACTTGGCGGTCAAATTGAGAGCGTGTGGGGCATGTCTGGAGTTGGTGATCTCTACGTTACCTGTCAGGCGGGCCGCAATTCGAAATTGGGAAACAATCTAGGACGAGGTTTGACCTATAACCAAGTTCGAGAAGGTCCGATGAAAGGTGAGACCATCGAAGGCGCTGATCTGGGACGGGCTTCGGCTCATGCTATAAGGGCGATGATTGCAGATGGTACTTTGACCAATCGCGCTTTACCATTGACGTTGGCTCTATTGTCGGCACTTTCTACAGAAAGTCCACTGGTTATGCCGTGGCAAGATTTTCATCAGACCAACTAAATGTTTATGATAAAGGCTTTCTAAATGGATATGCCAGTCTTTGATGAACTCAGAAATTTCGACCCTGAAGAACAGTTAGCGACGCGGGCAGCATGGCTCTATTTTGTCGGGAGCTATACGCAAGCTGAAATTGGTAAAAAACTGGGACTCAATCGAATTCGGATTAATCGATTGCTCGCTTTGGCGCGAGAGCAGGGCTTGGTTCAGATAAAAATTACGGGGCGCTTGGCAGAATGTATCGCATTGGAAGAACGTCTGAAAGAACGATACAACCTGAAACATGCCGTTGTCGTGCCTACTCCCATTCATCAAAGCCAACTTGCGCAAGTCATTGGTGCCGCAGCCGGATATCAACTCGGATCGCTGCTGAAAGACAATATGTCAGTCGGCGTTGGGTGGGGTAAAACTTTAAGATACTCTCTGCGCTCGGTTCCACGCCGCACTTATAATTCGTTGTCTGTCGTTTCTTTGATGGGTGGATTGACTCAAGCTTCATTGGTTAACCCCCACGAAACAGCTTCGCATCTGGCCGATATCGTCGGTGCCAAGTGCTATTATGTGGCTGCGCCGGCTCTCACCGATTCCGAATCCACACGCGATATTCTCGTGAAGCAATCAATGGTCAGAGATGTGTTTGAACAGGGAGCCAAAGTGGAAGTCGCATTATTATCGGCTGGAGAACTTACGGCTCCCAATACCATGACACAGCTTGGTTTAATCTCAACTGCCGAGGCGCTTAGTCTTTCGAAAGCTGGGGCCGTGGGAGATATTTGTGGTCATTGGATCGACAAAAGAGGAAAGGCCATTGACCATCCCATCAACAGGCGCGTCATAGCCTTACCTTTAGACAGACTAAAGAATATTCCATGTGTGATACTTGCTTCAGGTGGCATTCATAAAGTGCCCGTATTGCACGGTGCTCTTTCGGCTGGTTTTGCGAATGTGCTGGTCACAGATGAACAGTCTGCAATCGGCATGCTGAAATTCAAAACATAGATAATTCCCCCAATTGCCTGTATTAACAGCAAACTGACGAAACTACCCAAATTGAGGAGGCTTTTATGATAGCGCTGGTACTTGAAAAAAAAGGTGTCTTAGCTCTGAGGGAGATTGATCTCCCCACGCATGTTGGCCCCAACGACGTAAAAATTGCCATCCATACTGTTGGTGTTTGCGGCAGCGACGTTCATTATTACACCCATGGTGCCATTGGGAAATTCGTCGTCAATGCACCCATGGTCTTGGGGCACGAAGCTGCTGGTACTGTGGTTGAATTGGGCTCAGACGTCAAAAATTTGAAAGTGGGAGACCGCGTTTGCATGGAACCCGGAGTTCCTAACATGAACTCGCGCGCCACAAAGCTTGGCATTTATAATTTAGACGGCGATTTGACATTTTGGGCCACGCCTCCTGATCACGGATGCTTGACGCCGGAAGTGGTGCATCCGGCTGCCTTCACTTACAAGCTTCCAGAAAATGTGTCCTTCGCTGAAGGCGCGATGGTTGAACCATTCGCGGTAGGCATGCAAGCTGCAACACGCGCACGCATTTCACCTGGAGACGTCGCTTTGGTCACGGGTTGCGGGCCAATTGGAATTATGGTCGCGCTTGCTGCACTATCAGGCGGTTGCTCAAAAGTATTAATTTCTGATGTTTCAGCGCCAAAGCTCAAAATAGCTTCTCAGTACCGAGGTATAATCCCAGTCAACATCGTTGAACAAAAACTGGCCGACGCCGTTCATGCTGCAACTGATGGCTGGGGCGTTGATGTTTTGTTTGAAGCAAGTGGCAGCCCAAGGGTCTATCCAACGATGTTTGATCATGTGCGCCCTGGGGGCACTGTGGTTATTGTGGGTCTTCCAGTCGATCCGGTTGATTTCAATATTCCCGCAGCAGTGGTCAAAGAAGTTCGCATTGAAACCGTGTTTCGCTATGCCAATGTCTATGACCGCGCCATAGATTTAATCGCCTCGGAGAAGGTCAACTTAAAGCCACTGATTTCCGAGACCTTTAGTTTTGAAGACAGTATCAAGGCGTTTGACCGGGCTGTCGAAGGTCGTCCTACTGATGTGAAGTTGCAAATCAGAATGAGCGCATGAAGATTTTGTTGGCGTAGGCGCGACCTTACGCGCATTCACTCCTTCATATAGCTGTCACGAAAGCCTCACAGAACGGTCACACGTTATGATGAGATTTAATCTGACCATGTCAAAATCCTATGAGCTTCCGGTTCTTGATTTTAGTTTTGAAGACGAAGTGAGCTTTAGTTACACAAGGCCAGAGCACGGGTTTTTTAAACGTCTGGTGATCCGCACCATCGAATACTGTACCGGCCAACCGCGCCTGGAGAAGCTATACCGGGGCTGGGCCACGGGCCGTCGGAACGGCGAGAATATTTTTTCGGCAGGCATTCGCTTACTTAAAATTAAGTTGGATTTTGATGAAGAAGCTCTTGCTGCCGTTCCGCTCAATGGCCCGGTTCTTTTTGTCGCTAACCATCCGTTTGGCGTTGTGGACGGACTGGCCATGGGGCATCTTGCTACCAAAGTGAGACCCGATAGCTTGATCATGACCCATAGCCTGTTGTGCCAGCCACCCGAGGCACATCAATATCTGTTACCTGTCGATTTTGGCGGCACGGAAGATGCACTGGCCACCACCATGGCCACGCGTCGTCGGGCCGTGGAGTGGCTCAAAGCGGGCCACAGCATGGTGGTGTTCCCAGGCGGCGGCGTGGCCACCAGCCAGAAACCATTTACAGGGCCAGCCATTGAAAGCCCATGGCATCCCTTCGTGGGCAAGTTGGCGAGATTGCCCGGCGTTACCGTGATACCGATTTATTTTCATGGCCAAAATTCGAGACTGTTTCAAATTACCAGCCATATCAATTATGCTCTGCGCTTATCTCTGTTGTTTCGTGAGTCCGTGCGCCGAATTGGTTCTCGGGTGAAAGTTTCAATCGGCACGCCCATTGGATCAGACGAAATTATAGGCTTTGTTGACCGTGTCACCACTGTGCAAAACTTGAAAACCATGACCTTGGCATTGGGCGGCAAGGAAGCGCCAACACCCGATTTGGAATTCAAATTTCCGGCACATGTTTATGCTGATTAATTAATCAGTAGTTCTGTGCTGTTCAATTGGGCCTTAAAACTGCGTGCCAAACATAGCCCGAAAATGAACGCTTGAAGTTTAATTTCAAATTATGTTTCTGGGCAAACGCCTCCAAGACCATTTGCATGTCCTGGCGAGGGTTTACGTCAAAGAGCTTTAGCCAGCGCAACATCAAACGTCTGAACGGCGCAGGCCAATTTTCGCATTGGCCAAAATCTACAATATGGAGTTCACCATGCACCCCCAACATTGTGAGGGCGTGCGCAATAGAGTTCTGCCACTCCGGCACCATGGAGAGCGTATATGAAAAATAAATTCGATCAAATGTCCGTTTTTGAAAACAGGACTGTGCAACAAAATTCGTTGCATCGCCTTGCGCCAGTTGAACACGTTGCTCAACTTCAGCGGCACCAAGATTGGCCTTAGCGGTTTTCAGCATCTCGTTCGAAATATCAATTCCAAACAAATTCGTTGC
>CAXTKN010000017.1:18726-19812 GCA_964244805.1 uncultured Aestuariivirga sp. | reverse complement strand
TAATGTTTTGGCTGTGGCATTGAGTGACTTGCCATCTTTGAGTGCGCGGATTGCTAGCGAAGTCATTCGGTCAACGCTTTTTAATTTGATGATTTTGTCACCGTTGATAAGGCCAACGGCGCGTTTGTTTTTGGCGTCGACAAATTGAATGAGGTTCATTTTAGATCGCTCCCATGATTTGTCATACAATTAGCTACCGAAACGATGTTTGGCAAAACCTTTTACGTGTGGATCAAAACAGAAAACGCCACCTTGCAGTGGATATTGCTTCATCACCACGCCGCCCACATGGGCGTTTGACGACGTGACATACATGGTATCAAGATTTGCGCCGCCAAAGCAGACGCAGGTGGGGCGTGTTGCTGGCATTTCGACGATGCGGTCAATGCGGCCTTTGGGATCGATGCGCAGAACGCAAGAACCATCCCAGCGGGCCGACCAGAGGAAGCCTTCGGCATCGACCGTTGCGCCATCGGGGCGGCCATGCTCTTTCGTGTCGTTGTGAATGCGTCTGTTGGAGAGTGTGCCAGTATCTAAATCAAAATCGAAGGCCCAGGTGACCATGGAGCGCGAGTCTGAAAAATAGAAAATCTTGCTATCGGGCGACCAGCAAGGGCCGTTGGAAACGCCTACGTCTTCAAACATCTTTGTCGAGGTGCCGTCCATCTCGACGCGGTAAAGCGCGCCGGAGCTTCTCGTGATGTCGAGGTCTTCGCCCTGCGTCCCGATGTTCTGCTGCATGGTTCCAAACCAAAAGCGGCCCGCCGCATCAGCCGCGCCGTCATTGCCGCGATTGCCATTGACGTTTTCGGGTTGGGCAAATTCTGTGAGTGCACCAGTTGCTGGACTAAAATGATAAAGCCCGTGCTCGCCGCCCACTAGCAAATTGCCATCTGGCTTTAAGGCCATGGCCGTCAAGATCACATTGAACAGCCAGCTGCGATGCGCACCTGTTGCAGGATCAAGTTTATGAATGCGTGACGGCAGCGCAATATCGAGCCACCAGAGAACTTGCTCCCTCTCGTCCCACATGCAGCCTTCACCGAGGCGGTCATTTGATTTAGCGATGCAGGTGATGGGGGTGGG
>CAXTKN010000017.1:1976-18626 GCA_964244805.1 uncultured Aestuariivirga sp. | reverse complement strand
CTTGAACATTACAATTTGTCCACTATCTAGGTAAGGTCAGCGCCGGGCCCCTCTGGCGTAATGCTTTCGGGTGTTGCGCGATGTCGGAGCTGATTTGAGCAACATCAAATCAGAGGGCCGCATATGGCATTCATCGAAACTGTAACCACCAGCCAATTTCTTGGGACACCACTTTATTTTTGGTATGCTTTTGTAGCCGTGGTTGTGGCATTGCTGGTTTTCGATCTGGGCGTGTTACATAAAAAGACGGGTGAGATTGCCGCCAAAGAAAGTTTCAAACTTTATGCCTTCTATGTCGCAATCGCTGCCGCATTCGGTGGTTGGGTGCGGTGGGCCAGAGGCGCACAGAGCGGGCTGGAATTTTACACGGGCTATTTAATTGAACAATCCTTGGCGATGGATAATGTGTTCGTCATCGCCACTATCTTTACCTTTCTTGCCATTCCGCGCATGTATCAGCACCGGGTTTTGTTCTGGGGCATTTTGGGCGTGATTGTGTTTCGCGCTGTGTTGATTGGCGTGGGCGCAGCCCTTGTTACGTCATTTTCATGGATACTCTTTTTGTTTGGTGCGTTCCTGATTTTCACGGGCATCAACATGTTTCGCAAGCAAGATCATGCGCCAGATATGGAAAGCAATTTTGCGCTTAAATGGCTGCGGAAGCGTTTTCCGATAAGCAGTGAATTGGATGGTGAAAAATTCACCACTCAAAAGACTGATCCTGCAACTGGCAAACTTAGAACTTATCTCACGCCGCTTCTGGTGGCCTTGATCCTCGTTGAAATTATTGATTTGGTTTTTGCGGTGGATTCAGTGCCCGCTGTGTTTGCCGTCACGCAAGACCCGTTCATTGTTTATACCTCCAACATCTTCGCTATTTTGGGATTGCGCTCGCTTTATTTTGCTTTGGCCGCTGCGATTCACCGATTCAAATATTTGCAAACGTCGCTGGCCACCATCCTCACACTCGTAGGCATAAAGATTTTCTTGGTGCCGATGGGTGTGAAAATTGACACCGCAGTTTCGCTGATTGTCACAGTTGCGATATTGGCGGGCGGTATTTTATACTCACTCTGGAAAACCCGTAATGATGAGTCGGTACAACATCCATGAAAAAACTTGAACACGCTGTTGAATATGTGATCCTCGCTTCGCGCTGGCTGTTGGTGGTGTTTTATCTGGGGCTTACGATGGCACTGGGGCTTTATGCCATTTCGTTCATGAAAAAACTTTGGGAATATTTCAGCCACGTTATGGAGTTGGAAGAAACTGAAGCCATTCTTAAAATATTGAGTTTGATTGACGCCAGCTTGGTGGCCAGCCTTGTGGTGATGGTAATCATCTCTGGTTACGAAAATTTTGTGAGTAAGTTTGATAATGCCGAAGGTGGCGAGCTTTCTTTTCTCGGTAAAATTGATGCGAGCTCATTGAAGATTAAAGTGGCATCGACGATCGTTGCAATTTCCTCAATTCATCTTTTGCAGATATTTCTCAATGCTGACAAATATACCGAAAGCAAAATCATGTGGCTGACCATTGTGCATATGGCATTTGTTTTATCTGCTTTGTTGCTGGCTTATATTGACCGGGTGATGACGGCGACGAAGAAGGACAAAAAAGAAGACTAAGCGTCAATATTTCTCACAGCTATCATCGGCGATATTGGCTTGGGCTTTATCGGTCGTAGGGCGTGTAACAACGGTTTGACCGCTTACTCCGCATTCAAATTTTTCGGCCAATGAATCAGCGATCTCACGCGCCTTGATATTTGCGTTGGGAAAAGCCCCTTCGACCACAGCCATGTGGCAGGAATTGCCAGATTCTATTCTGGTAACAACAAGCCAAGTTTTGGTTTTAGCCGAGTCTTCAGGATCGTAAGACACCGTCCAGCGCTGGATTGCGGCGATGGGTTTGCCCTTGTTTAAGCGCCATTCAATTGTGTTGTTGACACTGTTGAAACCGCTGAAAGTTTGTTCTGCTGCGCAGTGCAGTTTTGGCGATTTTCCGAATGCTACAAAATCGCGCAGATCACCTTCTGCGAAGTAGATTTTTAGATTGCCGAAACCGTTGCAGAGCCATGAGCCGCTATCACCTTGATCGGTGTTGCCAACATCAAGCTTTGGGCACTTTGCGATATCGTATTTGGTGTAAACGCTGGTGTTGGCGGCCAGAGCTAAACCGGGTGCAATCAGAAACAAAATAGCTGCAAGAAATTTGCTCATCGAGCCAAGCTATTTCAAATTTTTTCCAAAGTCTACGAAGCTTTTTGCACTAGAAAAACAACCTTGGCCAGTATTCCTGGATCAAGATTTCTAAAAACTGCAAACCGATGAACACAAATATCGGGGATATGTCCATTCCGCCCAGATCAGGCAGTAGACGTCGAATGGGTCTCGAAACCGGCTCGGTTAAACTTAAAAGCGTCCGGTAAATTTGTCTGACGGTCTGGTTATTATTATTGATGATGTTGAACTGGAAAAGCCAGCTCATGACGATCATCGCAATGAAGACCCATTTGTATAAGGATATGAGGGTAAGGATTAACCATTCTAACGCGTGCATGATAAACTTTCAGGTTTGATTGACGCAGATGTAATGCCCTGAGCGTCTACATGCAAGCCCGGTAGATGACATTTCAGGCGGTTCGGCCAAACCGCTCATCAAAGGCATAGCCCATGGCACGGATGGTGCGCACAGGGTCAGTCTCTCGGCCACGCGATAGAGATTTGCGCAAGCGGCCCACATGCACATCAACAGTGCGCTCATCGACGAATGCATCACGTCCCCAAACGGTGTCGAGCAATTGGCTGCGCGAATAAACGCGGCCAGGGTTTTTCATCAGCTGTTCCAGCAGGCGAAATTCGGTGGGTGAAAGATTGATGTCACGGAGGCCACGGTTGACGCGGCGGGTTTTGCGGTCGAGCACCAAATCTCCGGCCTTCAATTGTTCGGCAACTGCATCGGGGTTCACACGCCGCAGAATGGTTTTGATGCGCGCAAGCAATTCAGGAACAGAGAAGGGTTTGACCAAATAATCATCAGCACCAGTGGCTAGGCCCCGCACGCGTTCAGCTTCTTCGCTTCTGGCCGTGAGCATGATGATCGGAATATCTCGGGCTTCGGGCTTGGCGCGGATCAAGCGGCAAACTTCAATGCCGGAGATTCCTGGCAACATCCAATCGAGCAAAATCAAATCAGGCTTTTCTTCACCGATAAGATAAAGAGCATCTTCGCCTTGGGCCGAGTGGCGCACCTTGTAGCCTTCAGATTCCAAATTATAGCGCAGCAAAACCTGCAGCGGCTCTTCATCTTCGATGACAAGAATCGACGCGCTCATTTGAGATCCGACGTTGACATCATGGCTGTGACGTCTTTCTTCGGGCGGTCTTCGCCGATGGATTTTCCGTGCACGAGATAATAGGTGTTTTCAGCAATATTGGTTGTGTGATCGCCAATGCGTTCGAGATTTTTTGCGCCGAATAACAAGTGTGTGCAAAGGCCGATGTTGCGCGGGTCTTCCATCATATAGGTGAGAAGCTCGCGGAATATGGAATTGTAAAGCGCATCCAAATCTTCATCAGCGCGCCAGACGGCCAAGGCTTTTACGTCGTCACCATGGCTGTAGGCGTCGAGAATATTTTTCAATTGGGCCTGGGCCATTTGACCCATGCGCGTGAGGCCGGGGGAAAGCCTGCGTGGCAATGGCTCATTGATGGCGTGTGTACGTTTGGCGGTATTTTTAGCGAGATCACCAATGCGTTCAATATCTCCTGCTACACGAATAGAGACCATGATCTCGCGCAGGTCGAGCGCCATGGGCTGGCGTTTGGCGATGGTGAGGATGGCTTTTTCCTCGATCTGGCGTTCAAGTTGATCGAGCTTTTCATCGCGCGCAATCACCAAGTCAGCAAGCGTTACATCGCGCTTGGTTAAGGCGATAATCGCATTGTGAAGTTGCTCTTCAGCCAGCCCACCCATCTCAGCGAGCATGGTTTTGAGCGACTGGATATCTTGGTCATAGGCTTTGACGATGTGATCAGGCATTTTAAGGCTCCAATTCTAGTATTAGCCGAAACGGCCTGTGATGTAGTCTTGCGTGCGTTTATCTTGCGGGTTAGTGAACATGGTGTTGGTGTCACCAGTCTCGACCAAGGTTCCCAAATGGAAAAATGCGGTGAGTTGCGAAACACGCGCCGCCTGTTGCATCGAGTGGGTCACGATGATGATGCAGTAGTTCTGGCGCAACTCGTCAATCAATTCTTCAATGCGGGCAGTGGCGATGGGGTCAAGCGCCGAGCACGGCTCATCCATCAAGATCACTTCGGGATTTACAGCGATGGCTCTTGCGATGCAGAGGCGCTGTTGTTGACCGCCTGAAAGGCCTGTGCCGGGGGCATTGAGACGGTCTTTTACCTCTTCAAAAAGGCCAGCCTTCTTCAAGCTTGCAACCACCATTTCTTCCAAGTCCGTCTTGTTTTTGGCCAGGCCATGAATGCGCGGGCCATATGCAACGTTTTCAAAAATAGATTTTGGAAACGGATTTGGCTTTTGAAACACCATGCCGACATGTGAGCGCAGCTGCACCACATCAACATCCTTGTCGTAAATATTCTTTTCGTCCAAACGCACTTCACCGTCTAGGCGGCAACCGTCAATCGTGTCGTTCATGCGATTAATGGCGCGCAGAAATGTTGATTTGCCGCAACCCGACGGGCCGATGAAGGCGGAAACTGAACGATCAGGGATTTCAATTGAGAGATCCTTGATTGCGTGTTTTTCGCTGTAATAGATATTGACCTTGCGCGCTGAGATGCGAGTTTGCCTCTCACCCACCATTTGCGTGTTTTTCAAAGTAGCCTTGGCTGTTGACATCTGGTTCATGATTTTCCTTACCAACGACGCTCAAACTTGCGCCGCAAATAGATTGCGAGGGCGTTGGCCAACATCAAAACTGCTATAAGAACGATGATGGCTGCTGCTGTTTTCGATTTAAAGGCCTGTTCAGGCAAGTCTGACCATAGGTAAATTTGGACGGGCAACACCGTTGCGGCGTCGGTTGGGCCCCGAGGCACGTCGGCAATAAAAGCCACCATGCCGATCATCAATAAGGGAGCTGTTTCACCGAAAGCACGCGCGAGCGCTAAAATCGTTCCAGTCAAAATTCCGGGAAGAGCTAATGGCAACACGTGATGGAACACGGCTTGCTGCTTTGATGCGCCCACACCCAGGGCTGCTTCTCTAATGGATGGCGGCACGGCGCGCAGAGCGGCACGTGATGCAATGATAATGGTGGGCAATACGAGCAATGCTAACACAAGACCACCAACCAGAGGCGCAGAGCGGGGCAGGCCGAAGAAATTCAGGAACATGGCCAAACCCAATAGGCCAAAGATGATCGATGGCACGGCAGCCAAATTGTTGATGTTTACTTCGATCAAATCCGTCCAGCGGTTTCTGCGGGCGAATTGTTCGAGATAAATTGCGGCGAACACACCCAGTGGCAGACCGATGAAGATGGCGATACTTACTGTAAACAAAGAGCCTTTAATTGCACCAAGAAGGCCCGCCAGCTCAGGCTCGCGGCTGTCGCCATTGGTCCAGAGGCGCCACGCTATCGATTGAGTTACCGGGAACTTTGCATTGAATTTGTCAAGCAACGGCTTTTCGTCGGTGTCGATCAGCCCCTTGAAATAGAGATCAGCATCTGCCGAGAGTAGCAATTCTGTTTTTACGGATTGGCCGATCAATTCTGGCTTTTCTAACACCATATCGCGCAACCGATCGCTTCCAGCTTGTGAAATGAAACCTGAAAGAATTTTTTTGTCTGCACGAGATGTAACATCGGGAAACTGGTCGCGGACTGACTGTTTGATCATCGCAGCAAAATCACCGCTGGCGATATCACCTGCGGCAACTTTACTAGGATCGACTTTGATTTCGACGGTTGAATGGCTTTCGAAAAATGCAGGCCAACCTTTGCTGATGATATCATACAAAAGAAAACCCAAGAAAATGGTGGTGAGAGCGAGGGCAATCGCACCATAAGCGCGGAAACGCTTTTCCGAAGCATAGCGTTTTGCGAGCAGGCCATTTGAGCCTTTTGCTGAGAGTTCAATCATAGGCCTGCCTGTATCTTTGAACAACGCGAAGAGCGATGTAGTTGAGCGCTAGAGTGATGAAGAACAAAACAATGCCCAAAGCAAATGCTGACAGGGTTTTGGCCGAGTCAAATTCTTGGTCGCCCACCAATAGGGTTGCGATTTGGACAGTGATGGTCGACACCGCTGCGAGGGGGTTGAATGTCAAATTTGCAGCAAGGCCCGCAGCCATAACCACAATCATGGTTTCGCCAATGGCGCGCGATATTGCAAGCATGATTGCAGACATTATGCCGGGCAACGCAGCTGGCAGAACAACTTTCTTGACGGTTTCTGATTTGGTGGCACCCATGGCGTAGGAGCCATCTCGCAGGGACTGGGGCACAGAGTTGATGATGTCATCTGACAAAGACGAAATGAGCGGCACGATCATCATGCCCATCACCAGACCTGCAGCAAGGGCTGACTCTGAAGCCACATCTAGGCCAATGGCATTGCCGGAATGCTTGATTAATGGAGCCACTGTTAAAGCGGCAAAAAAGCCAAGTACAACCGTTGGTATGCCGGCCAACATTTCAAGCACAGGCTTCATCCACCGCCGCAAGGTAGGAGTTGCATATTCTGCCAAATAGATTGCGGCAAATAGACCGAGGGGCGTTGCCACAGCGATTGCGATGAAAGTGATCAATAACGTGCCGGTGAGTAGAGGAATGAAACCGAACGAAGGCGGCGTTCCAGTCGGTGACCATTGGGTGGTGAAAAGGAATTCGAAAATACTGACCTGGCGAAAAAAAGCGACGGATTCAAAGACCACCGAAGCAAAAATGCCAACAGTCGTCAGCACGGCCACAATCGAACAGGCCATCAAAACACCCATCACGATTGCTTCAAACTTGTTACGCGCATGCCAGTTTGGTGTGATACGTGAAATAGCAAAGAAGGCTGCTATCGTAGCTGCAGCAGCGCCCAAGACAGGCATCATCCATGAAAATGAAGCGGAAAATGGGACGGAGACAATGACGCCCGCCAGGCCTGCGAGTATTGCAACGGCAGCTGCGAGCAAACCGTGTTGGCCCGGCAAAGACGCCAATCTTCCCGTATTGGCTGTTTGCAGCGTCGTTGCTTGCGATCTCGCAAACAAAAATGCGCCAACCGCAGCTGCGAGAATTATCAGGAGGCTCCACAAGATCACAGTACTCACTTCCTCTCAAAACAAATCGAAACGCAAACGCAATTTACACTTTGAAGCAAAAGGGAGAGCCGGTTCATCCGCGGACTCTCCCCCTGTTCCACTCTCGTTTACTTCAAACCATCGGCAGAAATAATCGCTAGAGATTTAGCAGCTTCGACAGACTTGGCAGCTTGGTCTTTGGGTAATGCGATGAGGCCTTTAGCGGCTAAATAACCATCTTCACCCAATGCTTTGTCTGAAGTGTACTCAGCCACAAATTCCTTCATGCCGGGGATAACATCCATATGTTGCTTCTTGGCATAGATGAAGAGTGGGCGCGACAGTTTATAAGAACCATCGGAGATGGTTTCGTAAGTTGCACCAACGCCATCAACTTTAATGTCGTTCAAAGCCTTGCTGTTTTGCTCAAGGAATGAATATCCGAAAACGCCAACAGCTTCTGGATTTGCTTCAAGCTTTTGAACAATAAGGTTATCGTTCTCGCCAGCTTCGACATAAGCGCCATCTTCGCGCATTGTCTTCCAAACTGCATCAAACGCCTTTGCATCCTTTTCCTTCATGGCTTTCATGGCAGGAATGGTTTCAGCACCTACACCCATTGCAAGTTCAGCAAAGCTGTCGCGAGTGCCTGAAGTTGGAGGAGGGCCTAGAACTTCAATTTTGGTTTTTGGCAATGAAGCATCGACATCGCTCCACATTTTGTTAGGGTTGGCAATCAATTTGCCGTCCTTGTCTGGAACCATTTTCGCGAGTGCCAAGAAAATTTGTTGCTTGGTCAAAGCGAAAGGCTTGCCCTTGTTTGATTGGGCAATTGAAAGGCCGTCGAAGCCAACTTTAATTTCGACGATTTCGGTTACGCCATTCTTTACACAATCATCAAACTCAGATTTCTTAATGCGGCGTGATGCGTTTTCAAAATCTGGCTTATCTTCGCCAAGGCCAGCGCAGAACAACTTCATGCCGCCGCCTGTGCCGGTTGATTCAACAACAGGTGTCTTCATCTTTGTGGCTTTGCCGAAAGCTTCGGCAACGGCTGTTGTGAATGGGTATACGGTGGACGAGCCAACGATGCGAATTTGGTCGCGGGCAGCAAATGCTGGGCTGGCGATCATTGCCAAAACGCTTACGGTCATCAAAATGCGGTTCATACTGTAACTCCTGTCAGTGTGACGAAAGGTTATCTAAGTTCGTCTGCTGACGCTTTTGCGACATTTTAATAACACTTGTGTGACAGTGTAAAATATTGAAAATATTGTAAATTATAAACTTGGGAGGTGGATTGAAAATTGGCTTCCGTGGCCGACGATGGATTCTATTAACAATTTTCCGCGGTGCCTGTTGATAATGTGCTTGGCGATGGCAAGCCCAAGGCCAGTGCCACCGCGCATCCGACTGTCTTGCACATTCACGCGGTAAAATCGTTCGGTGAGGCGCGGCACGTGTTGCGGGGCAATCCCGGGGCCGTGGTCTTTTACAGTCAGATGGACAGAGCCGTTTTTCTCTGAACCTTCAATATCGATGAACTTGCCAGAGGCTGCATATTTCAGAGCATTCTCAATCAAATTGACAATCACTTGCGAGAGCTGGCTTTCGTCTCCTGTAACAGTCAGGGTGCTTGGCATGTCAATGCGCACTTCGCAATTTTGTTCTTTTGAAATTGGCGACAAAAGATCTTTAGCCTTTTTAACGACATCAACCAGATTGACATGCCCTGAAGGTGCCAGATGTTCGTTGATTTCGATGCGGCTGAGCGACAGGAGATCATCAATCAAACTCGACATCCGGTCAGCCTGAGCTTTCATCACGTCTAAAAATTTTGCTTGCACTTTAGGATCGTTTTTTGCTGCACCTTGCATGGTTTCGATGAAACCCGAGATTGATGCCAGTGGTGTGCGCAGTTCATGGCTGGCATTGGCCACGAAATCGGCGCGCATGCGTTCGAGTTGTTGCTCATAGGTAAGATCGCGCAAGATGATGAGAGCAATGCGAGCCTGCCCATTTTGTTGCCCCAGAGGAGAGACATACACTTCAATCGTGCGCGGGACTGTTGCACTCATGATGTGTTCGACCTGGGAAGCAGTTTGCTTGATGATCGCGTCATTGACCGCTTGTAAAATGATTGGCGCCCGCAAAGACAAAGTGAGATGTTTGCCAACAGGTGAAACCTCGAGAAGGACGCAAGCGGGTTCGTTGGCGCTAATGACTTCACCCGTTTCAACGACCACAATTGCCGGATCAGGCAGGGCACTGACGAGAGAGTCAAGCTGCGAGGTATCAAAATTCATGTTCACGCCCCAAGTGATAGTTGTGAATTAGATCAGTTATGTGAAGATGAGCATCTTGCATTTTAGAGGCCGTTTAGGGCCTGTTCGATATCACTGACAAGGTCATTCACATTTTCAATTCCGATTGAAAAGCGCACCAGATTATCGGGCGTGGGGCTTGCCTGGCCTTCAACGGTTTTGCGGTGTTCGGCTAAGGATTCTACTCCGCCTAGAGACGTGGCAGGGGTGATCACTTCGAGTCTGGTGCAGAATTTTTGTGACCCTGCAAAATCAGCTTTGAGCAAAAGAGACATCATGCCGCCATAGCCATTGGTCATCTGGCGTTTTGCGATATCATGGCTGGGATGCGTGCCGAGGCCGGGGTATAAAACTTTTTCGACTTTGGGATGATTGGAAAAATGACGCGCAATGGCCAGCGCATTGGCCGAGGCTTGCGCATAGCGCACATGAAGGGTCCGCATGCCACGCATGAGCAAAAAACATTCAAAGGGCGGCAATGGCGATGAGGTTTTATTGCGGATGGAACTGATCTCGGCCCAGCGTGCATTGACTTCCCGTGTTACCAGCACCCCACCCAAAACGTCAGAGTGCCCGTTGAGATATTTGGTCACGGAATGGAATACGATATCAGCACCCAAGGTGAGTGGATGAGTCGTGACGGCGGCTGTGCCTGTTGCATCAACGGCAAGGATTGCGCCCAGTTTATGCACGGCCTTGGCCGCGGCTTCAATATCGATCACATCCCACATGGGGTTGGAAGGGCTTTCGATCCAAACGAGATCGGTGTTGGGGCGCAGCGCATTTGCAAGTGCTGACCTCTCACTGCCATCAAAAAGGGTGAGCGTAATGCGGCCTTTTTCGGCCAAGCGTTCAAGCCAATTGCGCGTGCCGTAATACATCGATTGTTGGGCAGCGACGTGGCCACCCATGGGAACGGTTTCAAGCAATATGCTGATCGCCGACATGCCGGAGACAAAGAGGAGCGAGGCGGCACCTTTTTCAAGTGCGGTGATGGTGTCTTCAGCTTGCCACACATTGGGGCTGCCGGAGCGGACGTAATTTTCTTTCAGAAGCGGCGCATAGTTTTCATCGCGGGCGTAAGTCGTGGAGAGATAAATCGGGGGCACGACAGCGCCCGTTGCGCCGTCGATTGCACGAAGGGCGTGGGCGGCGATGGTTTCAGGGCGGAGGGTGCGGTTGGACATTTACGTTCTCAAATTGGTTGCAACGTCCTCTACCGCAAAGCGAGAGAGGAAAGGGGCCCATTGCAACGCAATGGGATAGGTGACGGGCAGTGCGTGCTGCAAAGTGGCCCTCATCTATCCCATCCGTCTTCGCTACGCTACGTCGGACGGGCCCCTTTCTTCTCCCGCTGTCGCGGGCGAAGACGTTACGACTTAAGGGTAAAGTTTGGCCTTTGTCCATGGCGAGCTTTGATTGGCGCGGCGGAAAACTACGCGGTCATGCAGCCGGAATGGGCGGTCGTGCCAGAACTCGATGCTTAATGGCAAAATCCGAAAGCCGCTCCAATGGGGTGGGCGGGGCACATCACCGATAGCGTATTTTGCAGCATAGGTGGCCACAGCTGCTGTTAAAGCGAACGGGCCTTCAAGCGGGCGCGATTGCTGCGAAGCCCAAGCCCCGATGCGGCTATCTCGCGGACGGGATTTAAAATATTCATCGGCCTCAGCATCGGTTACTTTTTCAACAAGCCCGCGCACGCGCACTTGGCGGCGCAGCGATTTCCAATGGAAGTTTATTGCGGCTTTCATGGCGCTTTGCACTTCCTGGCCCTTTTGACTTTCAAAATTTGTATAAAATACAAATCCGCGATCATCAAAGCCTTTAAGCAAAACCATGCGCACATTGGGCAGGCCTTCTTCGTCGACCGTGGCTAGGGACATGGCGTTTGGATCGTTAATCTCTTTCACCTCGGCTTCTTTCAGCCATTCGGCGAACAGATTGAAAGGGTCGTCGCGCTCGGTAAAGCCTGCGGATGCGGTGAGGATGCTCATATCTTTAAATGCCATGATAGCGCTTTAACGCTCCACAATCGATTTTAGATTAGCAAGACCTGCTTCAAAATCTTTGCCGACCATAGAGTCCATATTCATGAACATGTGCATGACTTTCATCATCAGGTTCAAAGGCCCGCGCATTTCCCAATGCACATTGGTCATGTTGCCGTTTGGCGTAATTTTGAATTCTGTCACGTTGCTCGCCTTGAACGGTTTCAGAAAATTAAGATTGAGTTCGATGTTTGAAGATGGAACCGAGCGGGTGATTTCCATATTGCCTTCACCAACTTTTTTATTGCCCACCCATGAATAAAGAGCACCTTTGCCCGAAGCAGAACCTGAAAAACTGCGCTTCAAATCCGGGTCCATTTTCTCCCACGGTGACCAAGCGCCCCAGTTTTTAAAATCGTTGAGATGCGGGAAAATTTTTTCTGGTGGGGCTTTGATATCTGCGCTGCGAGAAAGGCTGAACGTACTTGGTCGCAAACTTGCGATGACCAAAAATGCGATCAATAAAATTGCTATGAAGATGAGAGCAGTTAGCATGGCGTGGCCTCCTTAGCTTTTGGTCAGATAAGCATAAAGCTTATCCAAGCTGCCCGTCCAGCCTTGATTCATGCCAGCGTGGGCACCAGCAAAGGTCTTGGCTTCTTCGTCAGAAATGCGGGCATTGATCCAAGTGATTTTCAAACGGGTTTGGCTTGCACCTTCAGCAATGAAGTCAAATATCGTTATCATTTCCATTGGCCAGTTGGGTGCCATTGGATGGGCGCTGACACCGCCGTCTTTATCGGAGAAATTCTGCGCATAGACCAAGCGCGAATGCGGGGTGATTTCCTTGTAGTTGACCATGCCCCACATTTCATTGCCGTCAGTCGTCGAAAGGCCATAATGGTAATGACCGCCGGGCTTTAAGTGTTGCTCTGCTTTGATGACTGTCATTCCGGCGGGAGACATCCATTCCTTTAGGTGTTCGACTTGGCTGCACACTTCAAACAGGCGTTTTTGTGAAACCGGGAAAACGCGTTCGATTTCGAATTTGTTTAAGGGATCTGCCATGGGTGCTACATAGGCGGCGAGGCGTTCGATGTTTTGGATACCGCCTTCAACAGCATATTTTCCGATGGCGTCACGAGCGGCAATGCTGGCTTCGTTCAGACGTAGTTCAATGCGGGTTTTACCGTTCTCGTCCCAAAGCTCAAGCTCTCCGCGAAAGCGATGTCCATCGTCGTTCCCGCCATCATGGTCCCAGACCAAAAGATGTGGAGGATCGATACTGCGGAATCTGAAGCGATTGGGCCAATCCTTGCCGTCCGGGCCGTGCATGGTGAATAGCGCTTCGCCGCCGACCCGCAGATCATATTTTGTAAATGTATTGGTGAAGCCATCTGGCCCCCAGAAATGTTTTAAATGCTCTGGCGTGGTCAAAACTTTCCAAACAAGATCACGCGGTGCTGCGATCATGCGCGTGGTGATAATTTGCGGTTTGTCTTTTGGCAGAATTGATTGAGCAAGAGGGGCCATTGTTTTCACTCCTTGATTGTTTCTATGTAAGCGCCGAGACGGTCGAGCCGTTGCTCCCACATCTCACGATAATTGTTCATCCAGTCATCGACCTCTTTCAGGCCGTGGTTAGAAAGTCTGCAAGGACGTTGCTGGGCGTTGCGGCTGCGGGTGATGAGGCCTGCGGTTTCCAAAACTTTGATGTGTTTTGAGATCGCAGGAAGCGTCATCGTGAAAGGTTCAGCCAACTCATTCACTGTCGCTTCACCCGTTTTCAACTTCGCTAATATGGCGCGACGTGTTGGGTCTGATAAAGCTTGAAGTTTTTGGCTGAGTGGGTCGAGCATAACTTAATCAATCAGTTAATTAACTATATAGTAAAATACATAATCAGTAACAAATTGTCAAGTAAGCTTCCCTTTATTTCAGAAATTAACTGTGCCATTAGCCAAAGAGGGCTTGAGCAGATTCTGCTATAATTTGGGTGCTAATAAAACATGAGCGAAAACAAGGGCATAATGGCTGGCAAACGCGGCCTGATCATGGGTGTTGCCAATAATCGGTCGATTGCCTGGGGCATTGCTAAGTCTTGCGCTCAACATGGCGCAGAATTGGCGTTCACTTATCAGGGCGATGCCTTGAAAAAGCGGGTTGAGCCTTTGGCCGCTGAGGTAAATTCGCCTTTGGTTTTGCCATGCGATGTGAGTGATATGGCTTCTATCGATGCAACGTTTGAGGCGATCAAGGAAAAATGGGGCTCGCTGGATTTTGTGGTTCACGCCATTGGTTTTTCCGACAAGAATGAGCTCAGTGGGCGCTATGTTGATACGTCGGCAGCCAATTTTACCAACACTATGTTCATCAGTGTTTATAGTTTTACTGCGGTTGCACAACGCGCTGAAAAGATGATGCCGAATGGCGGCTCGCTTTTGACGCTGACTTATTATGGTGCTGAAAAATGGATGCCGCATTATAACGTGATGGGTGTGGCTAAGGCCGGGCTAGAAGCTTCAGTGCGCTATATGGCGGCTGATTTGGGTGTTAAGAATATCCGTGTGAACGCGATTTCTGCAGGGCCAATTAAAACGCTTGCTGCTTCCGGTATCAGCGACTTCCGTTATATTCTGAAATGGAACGAATATAATTCACCGCTGCGCCGCACTGTGACCACTGAAGAAGTGGGCGATGCTGGCATGTATTTCCTGTCGGATTTATCGCGCGGTGTGACAGGTGAAATTCATCATGTTGATTCAGGCTATCATGTGGTGGGCATGAAGAACCCGGATGCGCCTGATATGTCGGTTGATAATGCCCCTGAATAAAAATCTGCCCGTCATCTATTTTATTCGTCACGGCGAGACCGATTGGAACCGCATGGGTTTGGTGCAGGGTTCAATTGAAACTGATTTGAATGCACATGGCCAGCAGCAAGCGCAAGATGTGGCACGGGCATTATCTGAAAAGCACCAAGAGCTCGCGGGCTTTCAATATGTATGTTCGCCCCAAAGGCGCGCGCAGCAAACCATGGGCTATATAACCGCTGCACTTGGTGTTTCCATGGACAGCGTTAAAACTGAGCCCCGCGTTCGTGAGCTAGGCTTTGGCATTTGGGAGGGCAAGCCGTTTTGGGAGTTGAAAGACTCGCCTGTCTATCCTGCTGATGCTGAGGGAAAATATTTCTGGCGGCCTGAGGGTGGCGAAAGTTACGAAGACGGTGTGGCGCGGGTGGATGATTGGTTGTCAACATTGACTGCCCCTGCGCTGGTTGTTGCTCATGGTGCAGTCGGGCGTTGTTTGATGGGCTATGTGGTGGGAATGAAGCCTGCGGATATTGTTGGTTTGAGAACGCCACAAGGTTGTTATTGTCGGTTGCAGAATGGCCAGATTGATTGGTTTGACGCAAATCACAATGCGGCTTAATTAGAAGCTCATGTCACACAACACATTCGGCCATCTCTTCCGGGTTACAACTTTTGGCGAAAGCCACGGGCCAGCTATTGGCTGCGTGGTTGATGGCTGTCCGCCCGGCATCGCGTTGACCACCGACGATATTCAGGGATTTCTCGATAAGCGCAAACCCGGCACATCGCGGTTTACAACGCAGCGGCAAGAAGCTGATCTGGTGAAAATTCTTTCTGGCGTTTTTGAAGATGAGCGCACAAATGGGCCGCGCACCACGGGTGCACCCATTATGTTGCAGATTGAAAACACTGATCAACGCTCAAAAGACTATTCCGAAATTCGCGATACATTCCGCCCTGGTCATGCTGATCTGACCTATCAGGCCAAATATGGCATTCGTGATTATCGCGGGGGCGGGCGCTCATCGGCGCGTGAAACAGCGTCGCGTGTGGCAGCTGGCGCTGTGGCGCGCAAAATTATTCCTGGGGTTACCATTCATGGCTGCATGATTCAGATGGGTGACCAAAAGATTGATAATAAGAATTGGGATTGGGCCGAAGTCGAGCGCAATCCATTCTTTTGCCCAGATGCGAAGGCAGCAAAACACTGGGAAGCCTATCTTGATGGTATTCGCAAATCTGGTTCATCGATTGGGGCAATCATTGAGGTAACGGCATCGGGTGTTCCCGCTGGTTGGGGTGCGCCTTTATACGCAAAGCTCGATTCAGAACTCGCCTCGGCGATGATGAGCATCAATGCCGTCAAGGGTGTTGAGATTGGTGCTGGCTTTGCTTCGGCGGCTTTGCATGGTGAAGACAATGCTGACGAAATCCGCATGCGCCATGGCAAACCTGAATTCATGTCAAATCATGCGGGTGGCATTTTGGGCGGCATATCGACGGGGCAAGACATTGTGGTGCGATTTGCGGTGAAGCCGACTTCATCGATTTTGCAATCGCGCAAAACGATCACAGCGCAAGGTGCAGATGCAGATATCGTCACGAAAGGTCGGCATGATCCATGTGTCGGTATTCGCGCAGTTCCGGTGGGCGAGGCGATGATGGCATGTGTGTTGGCCGATCAGTTTTTGCGGCACCGTGGGCAAGTGGGCGGGGCTGTAGTTTGAATTTTAGATGTTGCCATGATTAACTGACCTACTTTAATTTCGTCATCCTCGCGAAGGCGGGGATCCAAATTTCACAAGTTCAAATGTTATTCAGTTGGTTTCCCGCCTTCGCGGGAATGACGGAGTTATGAATGACTTATTTCAAAGCGATCAGACTTTAGTGCGCGCTATCTGCACAACGATTGCAGATATTGATTTGAGGCGAGGGCTGCTCAAATCCATCCTGTAATTTTACAAACACAAATCCATCAGCTTTTAATTTGAGAATGCCTTCGACCACGCCTGCACCTGCGGGCTTTGATGGTTGGTTGATGTGGGCGATGATCACGTCGCCATCTTTGGCGGAGCTAAAGGTGTTTGCTGTTCTGTTGGTCGAGAAGCTGGCGCCGCCATCTCCATGAACAGAATATCCGGCAAGTTTATAATCCATTTCGGCGATGGTTTTTTCAGCGGACGCCGAATAAAGACCCGTTGCACCACGAAACCATTTGGGTTTGCTTCCGAACGCAGTTTCAATGGCTTTTGC
>CAXTKN010000017.1:0-1876 GCA_964244805.1 uncultured Aestuariivirga sp. | reverse complement strand
GCCACTTTAAGTGCTTAAGTGGGCGCTTAAATTGACCCGCAAGTCCGATCAGGATATGCGTATAAGCTATTGAATGTGGAGTATTAAAACTTGAAAACACGTGCTGCTGTTGCCTTTGAAGCTGGTAAACCTCTTGAAATTGTTGAGGTCGATTTGGAAGGGCCGCGCGAGGGTGAAGTTTTGGTTGAGATCAAAGCCACTGGCGTTTGCCACACGGATGAATTTACGATTTCGGGTTCTGATCCTGAAGGTCTGTTTCCGGCGATCATGGGCCATGAGGGTGCGGGCGTGGTGGTCGATGTGGGGCCAGGGGTTAAGTCTCTCAAGAAAGGTGATCATGTCATTCCGCTTTATACGCCAGAGTGCCGCGAGTGCGAATATTGCCTCAATCCCAAAACCAATCTTTGCCAAAAAATTCGTACCACACAAGGCAAGGGTTTAATGCCGGATGGCACTTCTCGGTTCTCATACAAGGGCCAGATGATTCATCACTATATGGGTTGTTCGACATTCTCGAACTATACAGTGCTTCCCGAAATTGCATTGGCGAAAGTGCGCAGCGACGCGCCTTTTGACAAGATCTGTTACATCGGTTGCGGTGTAACCACGGGTGTTGGCGCTGTAATCAACACGGCCAAAGTTGAGATTGGTTCAACAGCGATTGTGTTTGGTTTAGGTGGCATCGGTCTGAATGTACTCCAAGGTTTGCGCCTTGCGGGTGCGCGGCAAATTGTTGGCGTTGATATGAATGACGACAAGGAAGCGTGGGGCCGCAAATTTGGCATGACCCACTTTGTCAATCCATCGAAAGTTTCTGGCGATATGGTGGCGCATTTGGTTGAACTGACGGGCGGCGGCGCGGATTACACTTTTGAATGTATCGGCAATGTGAAGGTGATGCGTATTGCGCTTGAAGCCGCGCATAAGGGTTGGGGGCAATCGATCATTATTGGTGTTGCAGGTGCGGGCCAAGAAATTTCAACACGGCCATTTCAGTTGGTTACGGGCCGTTCATGGCTCGGCACGGCCTTTGGTGGTGCACGAGGGCGAACCGATGTGCCCAAGATTGTTGATTGGTATATGGACGGCAAGATTGAGATTGATCCGATGATCACGCATATTTTGCCGCTGGAAAAAATCAATGACGCGTTTGATCTGATGCATAAAGGCGAGTCTATTCGGAGTGTTGTCGTCTTCTAAGAAATGGGCGACAAGCGGTTTAATGCTTGTCGCCCATTTGGTTTGGTTTAGTAAGCCCGATCAACTGATACAATATCGCCATTGAGATTCACGCTGATCTCGAACAGGCGGCCGCGTCTTTGGCCTTCATAGGTATATTCACTACCACTGCAATCAATTGGCAAAACGCGACGGAAGCCTTGGTGGCGCACAATGTTGCGACCTTGGCGGCAAGTAATGCGGTAATGGGCCGGGCCCATATCAATTGGATCAATGATAACGACTGGCGGACGGCGTGGTGGACGGGGGTGGCCAAAGTCATCGCATAGGCGTGGATCGTTGCACTGTGTTGGTTGACGAGGGGGTGGTGGAATAACGGGGCAGGGTGCAACCAAGCATTGGATCACGGCTGGCTCCGGTCCAACGCAGTTGCCCCCTTGTGAAGCGGGGCAACGGTGATCGCGGATTGGTGGGGCTGGTTGATGGTCTACAACACACACGCCGCCTGGTGCTGTGGTTGGATCGCAACCAGTGACTGGGCGCTCAGCGTTGGCAGACGCAAACATGGCTGATGACGCGATGAGCAGTGCTGCGATGAAGATTGATTTTTTGAACATGGTCGTCTCCTGAGTTTTTTGAAATGGCCATACCGACCATCCTTGAAGATCAAACTGCAGGATTGCGATTGAACGCTTTC
>CAXTKN010000016.1:2368-19828 GCA_964244805.1 uncultured Aestuariivirga sp. | reverse complement strand
AAAACCTTCTCGGGCTTCAGTGTCCAAAAACCAAAATCGCCAAAATCAATGTAAGTTTCGGCATAGGGGTGCTGAGCAAGATAATGCGTGCGCAAATGATCACCCGAAACTTTCTCCGCATGACCGGTGATCGTCGCTCGAAATCCAACCAGTGGATCACCTTCATTTGGCAATTCAGAAACTAACAAACTTGCTCTGGGATCAGCCGCCAAACATTTTGTGTGACGCGCGAGTGTTGAAAACAAAAACAGCGGCATCCCGCTTAAGTCAGTCGCAACATTAACCAGCGCCCCAAACGGCCCGCCCGTCTCAAAATCAATAACCGACAATGTGCCTGTCTTGGCCCGTGCCAAAACTGATTTAATCTCGTCTTTCATAGCCCTCGCCTTTTGCCTTATTTTGTTCTAATTCTCTTTGCCACAATTTGTTCTCTTTTGACGCCTAACCGACCTGCACCGTAACAATAAGGATAAAAGCATATGCCCATCGTGGCCCTCGTTGATGATGATCGCAATATCTTAACGTCAGTTGGCATGGTTCTGGAAGCGGAAGGTTACACCGTCCAGAAATATAATGATGGTGCGGCTGCTTTGCAGGGGATTCAAGACAATCCGCCCGATATGGCCATTTTCGATATCAAGATGCCGCGCATGGATGGCATGGAGCTTTTGCGCCGCATTCGCCAGAAGACCGATCTACCGGTTATTTTCCTGACCTCCAAAGACGATGAAATCGACGAGCTCTTTGGCCTCAAAATGGGTGCTGATGATTTTGTGAAGAAGCCATTCTCGCAGCGCCTTCTTGTAGAACGCGTGAAAGCCGTCATGCGCCGCGCTGTGCCGCGTGATGGCACGCCTGTGGTAACCGATGCCACCAAGATTATCGAACGCGGCAAGCTTTCGATGGATTCAGATCGCCATGCTTGCAATTGGTCTGGCAAGCCCGTGACACTAACCGTCACCGAATTTTTGATCCTTCAAGCTCTTGCCCTGCGCCCCGGCATTGTCAAAAGCCGCGATGCTTTGATGGATGCGGCTTATGACGATCAAGTTTATGTTGATGACCGCACCATCGACAGCCACATCAAGCGCCTGCGCAAGAAGTTCACGCAAGTCGATGAAACATTCGACGGCATTGAAACACTGTATGGTGTGGGGTATCGGTTTAAGGAGCAGTGAACTATCCTTAACCCATGGATCAATATGATCGCCACGAGGCTGAAGATTTTGCGGATGTCGATGACGGCCATCAACAGCCCCTAAAGCCGCGCGGATTTTTCAATCGCATCTCGCCGGGCAGTCTGACAGCGCGCATTGCCCTGATTAATATTCTGGGCTTGGTGATTCTGGCTCTTGGCATTCTCTATTTCAATCAATATCGCCAAAGCCTGATCAACGCGCGCGTCCAAAGTCTGATGGTGCAAGGCCAGATTATTGCTGCCGCAATAGCAGGCTCTGCAACGGCAGATACTAGTTCGATCGTCATCAATCCAGACCAGCTGGATGATAAGACACAGGGCGACCAGACATTCCAAGACCAAACCAATCTCGATTTTCCAATCTCACCTGAAACCGCAGGCCCGGTGCTGCGAAGATTGCTGGCAAATACCACTATCCGCGCCCAGATTATCGACAGCGGCGGAAATCTGCTGGTTGATTCAATGTCGCTCTATGGCGGTAATGAAATCGTCGAAAATAATATTAATCAGCCAGAACCAACCAAACTGCAAACTGTTTGGAAATTTATAGCAAAGCCAATCGACAGATTATTCGCCTATGACTATCCAATTCATTTGGATTACGGAATGGACAATAATCAAGCCATTCCCGAAGTGGCCGCTGCCCTGAACGGAGCCACGGTGAGTGTTGTCAGGCTTAACGTCAACCACGAAATTATCGTTTTGGTTTCGGTTCCGGTACAGCGTTTTCGCCAAGTGTTGGGTGCGCTCGTGCTGTCTACCAAGGGTGGTGAAATTGATGCTGTGATCAGTGCCGAGCGCCGCGTGGTTCTTCTCACCTTTGGTTTTGCAGCTTTGGTGGCATTGATGTTGTCAGCCTTGCTCGCGGGCACGATTGCCCAACCCATTCGTAGATTGTCGGCTGCCGCCGTACGGGTTCGGCGGGGCATTAATAAGCGCGTCGAGATTCCAGACTTCACCTCACGTAAAGATGAAATTGGGCAACTCTCAGGTTCGCTGCGCGATATGACCAATGCCCTTTATCAGCGCATTGAAGCAATTGAAGCTTTTGCCGCTGATGTGAGCCACGAATTGAAGAACCCGCTTACATCTTTGCGCAGTGCAGTTGAAACTTTGTCGTTTGTAAAAACCGATGAACAACGTAACCGCCTGATTGAAATTGTTGTGCATGATGTCAAACGCATGGACCGCTTGATCACCGATATTTCTGATGCCTCCCGCCTTGATGCTGAGTTGGCTCGCGCTGAAATTCACCCCGTCGATCTGTCAAAACTTTTGGGTTCCATAGTAGGGCTGGCCAATGAAACAGCAAAGGCGAACCAAGCTGAAATCTTGCTCGTTGTGCAGCCCGTGACAGATAAGCATAACGCTGAAACCAAATATCAAGTGTTGGGCAATGACTCAAGACTCGGCCAAGTGTTCCGAAATTTGATTGATAATGCGAGGTCCTTCACGGCCGGCGGAACCAAGATCACAGCGCGTTTGCGCCGCATAGGTGAAAATGTTGAGATCCGCGTGGAAGATTCAGGGCCAGGCATTCAACCTGAGAATTTGGAGCGTGTTTTCGAACGCTTCTACACTGACAGGCCTCAACACAGTTTTGGAAGAAACTCCGGGCTGGGCTTGGCCATTTCGCGCCAAGTGGTGGAAGCCCATAAGGGACGGATTTATGCTGAAAACCGCCTCGGAAAAGCCGATGAGAAGGGCGAAAAGCAGGTGTTGGGTGCAAGGTTTGTGGTGCGCATTCCGGCCCTTCCTGAAGGCTGGACACCAGCCGATCACCAATGACCAGTTTAACTGTTCATGCAAGCTGCGTGGCCTTTGGCAATAAAGCCGTTCTGATCAGGGGAAAGCCTGGCAGTGGAAAATCAGATTTGGTTTTGCAGCTGATTGATGGCCCAGGTTACGGACTGGGAGCGAAACTTTTGCAGGCGAAATTGGTGGCTGATGATCAGGTAGTTTTGCTGCGCGATAAAAAGTTTGTTTTTGCTAGCGCGCCTGAAATTTTAAGTGGAAAGCTGGAAATGAGAGGTCGGGGGATACTCACGGTACCCTGCCGAAAAAAAGCCAAACTATGGCTGGTGATCGACCTGAAATCCCAAGCCGAAATCACCCGCATGCCAGAGCTTGGTGAGATGATTACAGACATCCTTGGCGTGCAATTTCCAGTATTTGGCGTCGATCCGACAGCCCCCTCAGCTGCGGCGCGAATTCGCAGCCTTCTAAGCGAAATGCATTTTACTTGAGACTAAAAGGCGCTAGACAGTGCAATCTTATCTTTCGGGGCGCGTGTTTTTTATGAAATTCGGATCGTTCGTTTAATGATCGGCTTAGTTCTTGTAACCCACGGGCGGCTAGCAGCTGAATTCATCAGCGCCTTGGAGCATGTCGTGGGCAAGCAGCCACACATGGAAGCTATTTGTATTGGCCCAGATGATAAGATGGATGTACGACGAAATGATATCGCAGCGTCTATCGCCAAAGTTGATCAGGGGCTAGGTGTGATTGTTCTGACAGACATGTTTGGCGGAACGCCGTCCAACCTGGCCATCTCGCTTCTGGAAGAGGGGCGCGTCGAAGTTGTCGCCGGTTTAAATTTGCCCATGCTGGTGAAATTGGCGCGCGTGCGAAAAGACTGCCCGCTGGCCAAGGCCGCCTTCGCAGCACAGGATGCTGGTCGAAAATATATTAACATCGCCAGCCAGGTTTTACAGGGGGACTGATTGGCGACGATTTGTAAAGAATTGGCGATCATCAATCAACGTGGCCTACATGCCAGAGCATCAGCAAAATTTGTGAAATGCGCTGAAGGTTTTGATGCCAACATAACAGTCAGCAAAGATGGACAAACTGTTCCGGCAACTTCTATTATGGGCCTGATGATGTTAGCCGCCAGCATTGGCACCAGCGTTATTGTCGAAGCCTCGGGCCCGCAAGCTGCGCAAGCCATGGCCGCGTTGGAAATTTTAGTAGCCGATAAATTCCAAGAGGATTGATTTGAACATTTTAGCCTCAGCGCTGAAGCCCGATGGTCGCCAATCTCAAACGGCAGCGGCAATCCAGCGCGGCGTGGGCAGGCTCCTTCGCGCACATGACTATGCGATGCTTACCGAATTTACTTTAGCATCAGGAAGGCGCGCTGATGTGATTGCCTTATCGCCCAAAGGCACATTGTGGATCATTGAAATAAAGTCATCACCACTCGATTTTAAAGTCGATTTAAAGTGGCCAGAATACCGCGATTATTGCGATCATTTTTCATTCGCAATTCCGCAATCAATGGATGCTGATTTGATCCCTGTGGAAGCAGGCTTGATCATTGCCGATGGGTGGGGTGCTGAAATTATGCGGCCAGCGTCGCAGCATCCGCTTCATGCGGCACGCAAGCGGGCAGTACACATGGCCTTTGCCCGTGTTGCGGCACAGAGGTTGCACGGACTATGGGATCCTTAATTTTTAGCCTTGTGGTACACGCATAGTTTTTGCACATCATCTGCGCTGACATTGACATTCAACACTTTGCACAAAACCTCACCCTTATCTTTTGTAGCGTGAGCACATCCAACACAACTACCAAAGCTTGGCTCGCCTTGTCTGGAAACTTCGATCTCAAGCAGTTCCCCCAAGCCCTTAGCGAAACGCTTGGATGTTTTATCTCCCAGCTTCGTTATTGCCTTTTCCATCCCCAATAGCGGGTCATCACCAAGAATTTTTTGCCCGGCCTCTGTCAACACCAACACGACAGAACGCCCATCATTATTTCGCAGTGATTTTCCAATGGCCCCTTTTTTAATGAGAGCCAATACGGTTTGGGATATTGTACCTTTTGTGGCTCCTAAATACCGTGTCAGAGCCCCCGGCGAATTCGAAAAACTGTTGGCATGCGAAATATAACGTAGCGCTTCCCATTGCGCGGCGTTCAAACCCTGTGTGTGACTGGCCGAACGCACCAGCCGTGCCATACGTTCGAGCCGGGCAAGTGTTTGCCCGGCTTCAATGGTTTCGTTGCGTTCAGATTTTTTGCTCAAGCAGCAACGCCAACGCCGATGGGGCAGGAAACACCTGTGCCACCAAGCCCACAATATCCACCCGGATTCTTGGCCAGATATTGTTGATGGTAAGTCTCAGCAAAATAGAATGGCCCGGCAGCTTTAAGCTCTGTGGTGATCTTGCCCATGCCGGCTTTGGTCAAAGCGGCTTGATAAGCTGATGTGGCCATGCCGACAGTTTCTTCCTGAGCAGGATCAGTCCAATAAATCGCTGACCTATATTGCGTGCCCACATCATTGCCTTGGGCGTTCAGTTGCGTGGGGTTATGAGACTCGTAGAAAACTTTCAACAATTCTTCGAGACTCACTTGCTTGGGATCAAACACCACCAAAACCGATTCGGCATGTCCGGTCATGCCAGAACAAACTTCCTCGTAAGTGGGATTGGGCGAAAAACCACCAGCATTGCCAACGGCAGTCACCCAAACTCCGGGGACTTCCCAGAATTTGCGCTCGGCACCCCAGTAACAACCAAGGGCAAAAATAATCTGCTGACTGCCTTCAGGGTATGGCCCCTTCAAAGCATGACCATTCACAAAATGGTTTTGAGCGGTCGGAATTGCAGCAGACCGCCCCGGCAAGGCGTCAGCAGCGGAAACGGCTTCAGGTTTACGGCGGGAAAACAACATGGGGTATCTCCTCTTTCTTCGTTTTACTCTGCTGAGATAAGAATTCGAGCATTATTTTTGAAGTCACAAGTGCTTGAACAGATGGTCACAATAGGCTACTCCCCCGTGACCAAACACGAGGTGGCCGTTACCAGTTCCAAGCCAGCCGTGAATTTATTGCGGAAGGATGGCCGAGTGGTTTAAGGCACACGCCTGGAACGCGTGCGTAGGTTAATAGCCTACCGAGGGTTCGAATCCCTCTTCTTCCGCCATTTCTATGCGGCAAAGGATTAGGCCATGGGAATTTCGCGTCGTAATTTAATTGGTTCCGGAATATCGGCCGGACTGTTGTTCAGTCTTAAAGACCAAGCCGCAGCAGCTGAACCCTTCAAGATCAACGCATCTGAAGCCAAAGATGTGGAATACAAATATCAACGCCGCGAAATGGCCTATCAAACAAATGAGCCCGCTGGCACAATCATCGTCGATCCGGTTTATCGGTTTTTGTATCTCATTTTGGGTGGCGGCCAGGCGCGGCGCTATGGTGTTTCGGTGGGCAAAAGCACCAAAGCTTGGACTGGAGAAGTGGTCATAAAGAAGATGGCTGAGTGGCCGGTATGGACCCCGGCTCCATATCATATTGCTGTGAAACCAGACCTTGCGAAATATCTGCCAAATGGCATGCCCGGCGGACCTGATAATCCTTTGGGTGCTCGCGCCCTTTATCTTTATAAAGGCGAGGTTGACACCATCAACCGCATTCATGGTGGTGCCAAACCCATTGATATTGGTCAAAGACATACCGCTGGCTGCATTGGCATGCTGAATGTCGATGTGGTGCATCTTTATGACCACGTGCAGGTGGGCACGCGGGTTTTGATGTTGGGTTAGCTCAACAGACCAATATTCTCTCGCAGCAAGGGGTTGGCGTAAATCTTGTCGGTGTTTGGTAAAGGCTTTTCAAGCGTGAGCGCATAAATTGGCGTGTGCGTGAGCGCCTCCAGACCCAGATGTTGACCCAAGGGGCCATGTGCCAGCGCCGCAGTCGGGCAAGCGCATAGGCCCATATTGGTGGCCGCCACCATGATGTTTTGCGCAATATGCCCAGCTTCGATGAGTACCACGCGGTAGGCATTGGCATCTGAATACTTCCACATCGTACGCTCAAGAACGGCGACAAGCACAATCACAGCAGCCATGTCCCTGGTCCATTCTTGATTTGCTAAATACTGATGCAGCTGTTCTGGCACAGCGCTTTCAAGCTTCTGGAGAGAATGCTCACTACCACTATAGTGATAGACACCAGGCGCCAATTCTGCGCCACGGTTCAAGATCACAAACGCTTCAAATGGATTGCGAGCACCCCCCGAAGGCGTCATCGAAAGCGGCAAATCGCCGGTCGGGGTTTCAACGTAGCTCGTGATCCCGAGGCCGGCAAAAAGGCACGAGCTCAGCTCATCATTTGTCAATTCATGGCCACTATTGGTGCGATTGGTTCTTCTCTTGGCCATCAAACTCAAGAGGTCGCCGTTTTTTCCGCCAAAAGGCGAAGGCAGTGCCACAGCTTGCGCACCATTTGTCCAAGTCAACGCCGGTTGGTCATCCTGTCCAAGTTTAGACAGTTGAATTGCGGTGGAATCGTCTTGGCTTTCAAACTCATTGTCCAAAATTGTAAAATGGAAAAGCGCAGAAGATAGATCCCATTTCCATTCTTTTGAAAAACGATCATATTTCTTGGCTTCGGCACCGTCTCCCACCACGAGAAATCCTAAATTAGTCAGATTTGCAATATCATAGCTGAGAGTCTCAGGATTGGCGGTTTTGTGGTCTAACAGAACCTGAGGCCATGATTTCTTTTCCGCGAAATATTCCAACCAATAAATGTTGGAGATCGAAACATAGGCGTATTTCTTCGTGAGATAATCATAAACGCCGATGCTGCTCGGAGATTTATCCTCGTTACTAGCAGGCATGACAATAAGCGTAGGTGAGGTACGATATTCCTCGAGCTGCATGATCTTACTCCGAATCTATTGAGGCACTGAAGCCAAACGAGCTCCAGTGCCTAGAAGTTGAACGCAAATTAAACCTTGTTGTAGCAAAGGCCTTTTTTTGCAAGTGCTGCTGGTTTAAGAACGGGTTGCTTGTTGCTAACAGTGGTCATTTTGAAATCCTTTATCGTTTGAGGTTTTCGCCGTTATGGCCTGCTTAAACTTGCAGACTTCCGCACCCAGAAGAATGTATTCAAAATTGAATCTGCTATTCGCAAATTTTTAATAAAATTGCGAAAGCTGCGCAAAATAATGAGAAATTGAGTTTTTTTCCATTGCGATGAATAACAATTCTACAAACATAACAAATCGAATGGGGCGCAGAAAATGCAGGACAGTAAATTTTTCGAACCGCGAAAATTACAAGGAACCAGGATCGAAACGAGGAACTTGTTAAGGCGATTGATGGTGGGTAAAAGCAGTTTGGATCAATTATCCAAACAAAAACTGCACAGCACAGAAGTTGCAGCCTACACAGCAACCCAAGTCAGAAGCCTATGGTTAGCGTCCAAATCTGCTGGCTTGTTTAAAATTGCCAAACACCTAGAAGATACATTTTACGAAGCTTGTTCTGCTGCTGAAGGTGAGGTTGATCCTCAAACTTTTAAAAAGCATCTTGAAAAAATGGAAGTCGGTTAAAGTCCCACGATTTGTGGCGCGAGGTCTTTAAGTTGCTCCAAGGCCTGGAAATTGGCGATTATCTTTTCAAAAGCGGGTAAATCCAACTGACCTGGGAAATATTCTTCTTGCGGAGAAAATGCGGCCTTAATTGAAGGGTGCACTGATTTGTCATTGGTATGAACGACGCCAATCTTTTTTGCCAGAGTTTTTGCATGTGCAAAACTGGTGCCGACGAATTCAAAACCAATACGGCATGTCATTGATTGCGATATCCCTCTTGTTAAACCCAGTCCAATACGTATTGATCCGGCCGTATTGGGGATAGCAATCAAACTCAGATGGAAGGGTTCAAATGAATTCATACCAAGCAAATACGTTTCACCATCAGCTTGAATGACAATGCCACGATGCCTGCCCCTTGCAATAAATTTAGAAGAAAATTCTGCAGAGCGGAAATATGTATGTCTCGTAAAGATTGTTAACCCGTTAGAGGTCGAAATTTTCAAGGCTGCTCGAACCAAAAAATTGCGCTGGTTTTGAAGTGGGAAATAGCAATAATAATACCCATCAGCCAAATTGCATTTGGGCGATTTTGAGTTTTTTTGCAAAAAAGATCGCGCAACGCTTTCTAAGCTTTTGAGTGTGTCTTGCGAAGGCTTTAGATTTCCATCTCCCGCATAAAGCCCGTCTTTCGCTTCGGGTTTAAGACTATCAGGTGGTGCAAACATTTCCTCTTCGGGAATATTAAAAAATTCGCATAACCGGCGTCTAATTCGAACACTGGGTAAGTTTTCACCGCGTAGATATTTATTAAACTGTTGCCGGTTAAGCGAAGTGCCTCTGCAGACTTCGGCAATTGAACCAAATTTTTCGCATTGGATGCGCAAATTTAGGCCAAAATATTTGCTCGCAAACTTCGTCATAACTATACCGCCCAATATTGCCGCAAAGCGGGCATCCTCTCCAATTTGTAAATGACATTAACACAGCTTGGCAGAAAGTGAATGTGCCAATTCCAGCTGTAAGGGCGTTATATGTGGGTTCATTAAGGCAGCATCATTTGATCATGAGCCTAATGCCGTAAGCCACACCACCCACCGCGACGACACCGCTGGCCCAAAATACCACAAACCAAGCCAATTGCCGCGCAGTTTTGTTGATGGTCATAAGTGATAACCTTCGTCTGGATTCACTTTACCCCAAAATACCCAATAAGAATAAGCGGTATATATCAAGATGAGCGGCACTAGAACAACCGTGCCTACCAAAAGAAATGCTAAGCTCTTATCAGGGGCCGCAGCATCCCATATTGAAAGCGCGGGCGGCACAATATTGGGATAGAAGCTGATGCCCAGCCCGACAAAACATAAAACAAAAATACCCAGCGCCGAGATGAAAGGCATAAGATCGCGCTTATCACGAAGACCTGTGTAAAGCCCATATGCGCAAGCCGCCACGAGCAGAGGCACGATAAAGCTGAAAATCATTGTGGGCCACGCAAACCAACGCGCAAAATATTCCGGCCTCAAAAACGGCGTCCACTGGCTGACCAACCCAATCAGAATGAGCGTGGCCACACCCGTGAAATAGGCTTGAAGCCTTGACCTTTCTTGCAGCGCACCTTCAGTTTTAAGAATCAACCATGTGGACCCAAGCAACGCATAACCCATCACCACGGCAATACTTGTGAGTATGCTAAATGGTGTCAGCCAATCCCACCATCCGCCTGCATAAGCTCTCCCCGCCATGGGGATACCCTGAACTAACGCGCCTACCGCCAAACCCTGCGCGAGTGCCGCTATCGTAGAGCCGCCAATAAATGCCCAGTCCCATAAGAACTGGCCGCGCTTGGTATGCCACCGAAATTCAAAAGCAACGCCGCGTAGCACCAAAGCCAAAAGCATAGCCATCAAGGGAACGTAAAGTGCAGGGAGTACAATAGAATAGGCCAATGGAAATACAGCAAGTAAACCGCCGCCGCCTAGCACCAGCCATGTTTCATTGCCATCCCACATTGGCGCAACGGAGTTCATCATGATGTCGCGGTCATGGGAGGTTTTGGCGAAGGGAAACAAAATCCCAACGCCTAAATCAAAGCCATCAAGCACCACATAGGCCAACACAGCAAAGGCAATTAGCCCGGCCCAGATAAATGGAAGGTCTAATGTCATCATGTGTTCCTATTCACCAGCGGCCATTGCGGGGCCAGGCGTTATGCCAGCAGCATGCATCGGCTTTTGTTCCATATCAGGCTTGGCGTTATCCGGCGGCCTTTTGGCCAGCCGTATCAGATAGAAAACACCCGCCGCGTAGACAAAGAAATAAACAATAATAAAGCCCAAAAATGACGCCGCAACGGCGGGTGCCGCTACAGGTGAGATCGATTGAGCTGTTGTGAGCAGACCGTAGACCGTATAAGGCTGACGGCCAACTTCAGTAGTTGTCCAACCCGCGAGCACCGCCACGAAGCCAGATGGCAGCATGACCAGGCTCGCCCAGTGAAGCCAACGATCTTGATAAAGAGCAACGCCTTGCCACCGGCGCAGCAAACTCCACAAGCCTATGCCTAGCATCATGAACCCAATGCCGACCATAATCCGAAAGCTCCAAAAAACAATCGCCGCAGGCGGACGCTGATCCTTGGGGAACGATTTGAGACCTTTGATTTCCCCATCCAGTTTATGCGTTAAAATCAGCGCACCAAGATTTGGAATAGCAATTTGATAGCGCGTGATTTCAGCTTGATCATCAGGCACCCCAAACAGGATTAAAGCGGAACCCTTCTCAGTTTCAAAATCACCCTCCATCGCGGCAATTTTGGCGGGCTGGTATTCCAGTGTGTTAAGCCCATGCAGATCTCCAGCTGCAATTTGCAGCGGGGCAACAATCACCGCCATCCACATCGCCATCGAAAACATTTTGCGAGCAGCGGGTGATTTATTGTCTTTCAAGAGATGCCAAGCCCCAACACCACCCACCACAAATGCAGTCGTTAAATATGCGGCAAGAACCATATGTACAAAGCGGTAAGGGAAAGACGGATTAAAAATAATTGCCATCCAATCTTCGGGCACAAATTGGCCTTTTGTGTTGATCGAATATCCTGCTGGCGTTTGCATCCAACTATTGACCGCCAAAATCCATGTGGCAGAAATCAACGTGCCTGCGGCCACCATGCATGTAGCCAAATAATGGAGGCCAGCACCCACGCGTTTTTCACCAAATAGCATGACACCTAAAAAACCAGCTTCGAGGAAAAAGGCTGTAAAGACTTCATAACCCATGAGCGGCCCAATGACAGGCCCTGCCTTGTCTGAGAACACGCTCCAATTTGTGCCAAATTCGTAAGACATCACAATGCCGGAAACCACACCCATGCCAAAGGCCACGGCAAAAATCTTTTTCCAGAAATTAAACAGGTCTTTATAAACTTGGTTTTTCTTCCATAGCCAGAGGCCTTCCAGCACTGCCAGATAGCTGGCAAGTCCAATTGAGAAAGCTGGAAATACGATGTGAAACGATACTGTGAACGCAAATTGCATTCGAGCAAGTGTGAGAACCGTTAAGTCACTGAGCATCACTTTTTCCAATCTGCAACATGAATAACACAGCAGCGCCATAAAAGTTCCGCCACCTCGTCGCATGCGACAGAATTTACGTGTCCTTGGACAGCACTCCACGCCTGATCAGCCAAAAATACAAGGTATAGGGCAATAACCGCGCGATCTTTAAAATAGCAACAAATCTTGTGGGGTAAGCCACCTCAAATTTGCCGGCCGCCAGTCCCTCAATCGTCCGGCGGGCGGCATCGTCGGGCTTCATCAGAAAAGGCATCGGAAAATCATTTCCCTTGGTCATCGGTGTTTCAACAAAGCCAGGATTGACGACGCTGATTTTTATGCCCACTAATTCGAGTTCCGGTTTTAAGCTCTCGGCCAGATTAATAAGCGCTGCTTTCGTGGGGCCATATCCTGCTGCCTTTGGCAGTCCGCGATATCCTGCAACAGATGCAATCCACGCAATCCGACCAGCGCGGCGCTGGCGCATGATGGGAAGCAGCCCCGAAATACAATTAATCACGCCCAGAAAATTAACCTGCATCATATGTGCAAAAGGTTCAGGCTCAAATGCATTAAGGTCAATTGCTGCATAAGCACCAGCAGCCATCAAAGCCATGTCTATCGGCCCAAGCTCCAGCTCAATCTTGGCAATTGTAGCGAGCACGGCCCTCGGGTCGGTCACGTCTAAGGGGTAAGCCGTAATCATCGCGCCCATACCTTCAAGCTTTTCCGCAGATCGCGCAGAAACTGCAACCCTCACACCGCGCGCCGCCAGCTGTAACGCCACCTCCCGGCCAATGCCAGTTGAAGCCCCAGTGATCCAAACGAGTTTCCAAGGCAGATCACGAAGCTGTGAGGTGGGCGAACTATTTTCCATGTGATTTCAAGTCCTTTGTCATGATAACGAGAGGTCTAGGAGTGTGGATCACCTTGATTGACACAATGTCATTTGAACCTTTAAGCAAACCACAACGTAACAAAAACTAACAATAACAGATAAGGTTCAGATCAATTGAGTTCTCTTAAGATTGCGGTGGTCGGGTCGGGCATTTCAGGACTTTCCGCAGCGTGGCTTTTATCCCAGCGTCATAACGTGACGCTCATCGAGGCTGATAAACGCATCGGTGGTCATTCCAACACGTTTACCTGCCCCACGCCTGAAGGCGAAGTTCCGGTTGATACTGGCTTTATCGTTTACAACGATAGAACTTATCCCAATCTTTCGGCTCTTTTTGACTATTTGAGCGTGCCAACTGCAGATTCAAAAATGGGCTTTGCGGTTTCATTGGGTAAGGGCGCATATGAATATTCAGGCGCTGGACTGATGAGCCTTGTGGGTCATACCAGCAATTTGCTGAACCCCAGCCACCTTCGCATGATGCGCGACTTGGTGCGGTTTTTTTCAAGTTCAGCCGCAGAAGGTATGAAGCTTCAAGAAAATGTTTCACTGGCCGAATTTATGAAGAAGCAAAGCTATAGCCAGGAATTCATTGATCTTCATCTCTTGCCAATGGCAGGTGCCATCTGGTCTTGCACGCCAAGTCAAATGTTGGACTACCCCGCCAAATGCTTTTTACGCTTCTGCGATAACCATGGCCTTCTCAATTTTTATGATCGCCCCACATGGCGCACGGTTGAAGGTGGTTCAGTCGAATATGTGCAAAGACTGATCGGTGATAGTCGGATGAATATCATCACCGACTGCCCCATTCATAATATTGACCGCAATGGACTTGGCGTCGTCATAAATGGAGCAAAAGGCTATTGCGAAAACTTTGATCATGTGGTGATTGCAGCCCATGCCGATCAGGCATTAAAAATGTTGTCGGCTCCAACCTCCGCAGAAACTGAAATTCTATCACCGTTTAAATATTCCAAAAACCGCGCCACACTGCATCATGATGAGAGCTTCATGCCGCGCCGCAAGCGCCTTTGGTCAAGTTGGAACTATGTCAGCCAAACCGCTAAAGCAGATGAAGCCTCCGTCACATATTGGATGAATGCGCTGCAACCCTTGAACACCAAGGCCAATATTTTTGTTACCCTTAATGCCGATAGACAGCCAAATGCGGTGGTCAGGGAATTTGAATACACCCACCCCGTATTCAATTCTGAAACCAGCAAAATGCAAAAGCACCTTTGGTCATTGCAGGGTCAAAATCGCACATGGTTTTGTGGCGCGCATTTCGGATCAGGCTTTCACGAAGATGGGTTGCAATCAGGTCTTGCGGTTGCTGAGCAATTGGGCGGCGCGTTGCGGCCGTGGAATTTGGCCAAGGCTGATGACCGCATCCACGTGACAGCAGTAACATCACGCGAAAAACCAAATTTCCTCGAGGCCGCTGAATGAGTTCACTGAACTCATGTCTCTATGTTGGCGAAGTGGCGCATCGCAGATTGGCACCTGTGCGACACGAGCTGCGTTACAAAGTCTACAATCTTTTTATTGACGTGGATGAAATCGAAAAATTTGCAAAACAGCTAAAGCTGCTGAGCTATAACCGCTTCAATTTCTTTGCATTGAATGATCGCAATTTTGGTCTCAGCGATGGCACGAGCATAAGAGATTACGCGTGGTCACTGGTCAAACGCAGTTCAGATGGCGATAAAATCAAGCGTATTTTTATGTTTTGCTATCCAAGCGTATTGGGACGCGTATTCAATCCGCTCACCACTTACTATTGCTTCGACGCGCAAGACCAACTTCGTTTGATGATCTATGAAGTCAGCAACACGTTTGGCGAACGCCATTCTTATGTAGTGCCGGTTGATGAAACCAACCAACAATCCTGCGAAAAGCGTTTCTATGTTTCGCCCTTCAATAAAGTTGAAGGCCATTATGATTTTACGATTGAGTCGCCAGCGGATGAATTAAAGTTGGGCATAAGACTAACCGATTCAAATGGCCCCTGCGTCAACGCATGGTTTTCTGGAACCAAACAAGAGCTGACGGATCAAGCCTTATTGCGTTCGTTCTTAAGCCTGCCTCTGTTGCCGCTGAAAATTATTGGCGGCATTCACTGGGAGGCTTTGAAACTTCTGATCAAGGGCATGCGTTTACAGCAGCGCCCAAAACCACTCACTCCACCCACAAGCTTTTCTAAAACGCCAAAACTCGAAGGGAACAAGAAATGACAAAAATCATCATAACCTATTTGATTACATTGGTCGCTTTCGTCGCCATTGATATGGTCTGGCTGGTCTGGCTGGCGCGTGCCACTTATGTGGCAGAAATTGGCGACTTGCTGCGCAAACAGCCCAATTTTGCGGCGGCACTTGCATTTTATTTGGTTTTCGCTGCGGGTCTCGTCTTCTTTGCAGTGAGCCCCGGCCTTAAGTCTGGCTCGTTGTTTCAAACCATGGCTCTTGCAGCAGCATTGGGTTTTGTGGCTTACGGCACTTATGATCTCACTAATCTGTCGGTCATGAACGGCTTTGGAGTAAAAATAGCAATTATTGATTTGCTATGGGGCACATGCCTTTCGGCAATCACCAGCGCAGTTGCATATCTATTAGTTTCGAAATTCACCTGAGTTTTCTATTAAGTGCCGAGACCGAATTATCTTTTTTGGTCCCGCCGACAGAATGATCATTCAGCCGCAAGCAATTCTTTGATTGCGGTAGGCTTGAGGTTCTTCAGTGCCTTCTCAAACATGGAGCTTAAGTTGTTTGCTGCTGCATCATATTCCGAGTTATCAGACCAGCAATCGCGTGGGTTCAACAATTTTAAATCAACACCATGCACCTCTAACGGAACTGAGAAGCCAAAATTTTCATCAATGCGGTAAGAAGCATTATCGAGTTGACCAGATAAAATGGCAGCCAACATAGCGCGCGTTTGGGAAAGCTTAATCCGCGACCCAGTACCATATGCCCCTCCGGTCCAACCTGTATTCAACAGAAAGCACCGTGCATTATGTTTGGCCATCAACTCGCCCAGCATAGTGGCATAGACTTTTGGGTGCCGTGGCAGGAATGGCGCACCAAAGCAGGCCGAGAACGTTGCTTCGGGCTGTTTCACACCGCGCTCTGTGCCCGCCAATTTTGCGGTATAACCCGCCAGATACATGTCCATTGCCTGCTCAGCATTGAGCTTTGCCAAAGGTGGCAGAACGCCAAATGCGTCGGCACACAGCATGATGATCGTCTTTGGTGCTGGCCCCATACGCGTTGTGGATGCGTTTGCAATGGCGCTCAATGGATAAGCCGCGCGCGTGTTTTCCGTAAGTGAACCATCTTTGAAGTCTGGCTTGCCCGTTGCAGGATCGACAACAACATTTTCAAGGATCGCATGAGCTTGTTCTGTGGCCGCAAAAATATCCGGCTCAGCATCTGCGCTGAGATTGATCGCTTTGGCATAACAACCATTTTCCATGTTGAACACCCCGGCCTCACCCCAACCATGTTCATCATCGCCAATCAGTGTGCGAGATGGATCAGCCGAGAGCGTGGTCTTGCCCGTGCCCGATAAGCCAAAGAAGATTGCCGTATCGCCGTGAACGCCAACATTTGCCGAACAATGCATCGGCAAAACGCCAGCTTCCGGAAGAACATAGTTGAGGTACGTGAAAACTGCCTTCTTCATTTCGCCCGCATAAGCCGTGCCGCCGATCAAAACGGTCTTGCTCGCAAAATCAATGGCGATCACCGTTTCGCTTGCTGTGCCATGTCGTGCCGGGTCAGCCTTGAAACTAGGTAGATCAATAATCGTCAGCCTACTGATGAAATTGTCTTGTACGGAAGGTTTGAGTAAATGACGCATGAACAGACTGTGCCAAGCAAATTCCGTTATCACTCGGGCATTGAGAAGATGTGCCGGATCAGCGCAGGCTTCCAAATCTTGGACGAACACATTTCTCAAACGCGCATGGTTCAGGAAGTCAGCTTTAAGAGTCTCAAAGTGTTTCGCGCTCATGGGGCGGTTCTGATCCCACCACACGCTGCGTGCCGTGTTATCATCCATGACGATATATTTATCTTTGGGGCTACGCCCTGTGTGCGCACCAGTCGTGGCCGCCAATGCACCAGAATGGGTTTGTTGAACTTCGCCGTCAGCCAGAGCCTTTGCTGTCAATGCGACCTCATCTTCGTTCCATGAAATATTCTTCAGCCAAGAGAAACCGAAGGCGACGAGTTCTGCGCGAATTTTGGGATGATCGAGTGGGGCAGATGTGGGGTCGGTCATGATTTTGGTTTCCTCTGAAGTGAGGTCACCATGCGCAAATTTTAAAATGATGTAAAGATATTTTTACATCAAAATATAATGTGATCGAACCTTATTTTTTGATGTATTTAAATCATTTGTGGATTCGGTAAAATTCTGCCGCCGTTTCTCCAAAAATCCTATTAAAATCATGCGGTTGAACAATTTCT
>CAXTKN010000016.1:0-2268 GCA_964244805.1 uncultured Aestuariivirga sp. | reverse complement strand
CCCAGCGCATCAAAAGTCAGATCAAGATCAATGATTGCATCAAAGGCCCACTGGACATCTTTGCGGTGCATCCATTCAGCGTCTGGCAAATCTTGAATCATGGGCCGCACGCCGGAAAATTTGGGATGTTTTGCGAGACGCTGCAAATGTTTCAAATCATCACGCGATTCAAAATCCACCCACCCCACCACTTTCGCAACACTGGGCGTGGCATCAGCAAGGCCTAACATATATTCGGTTTCGTTCACTGTGGGTGCGGCTTGCACCAACACTGTTTTATCAATTCTGAAATTTTTTAAATGCGCCTCAATATCAACTGGTAAAATAGCACGGCGCAATTGCTCCAAACCAGGCCCATCCATCCAGCCATAATCGCCACGCGCGGGGTTCCAATAATGTTGGTGAGAATCAATGATCATGTTTTGGCACGTGCATCCATCAGCCCTGCAGCTTTCATATCTTTCCAAAGAGCTTTGGAAATTTTGGCACTCAGTGTTTTCACATTCAGTGCCACTTCCTTCGGACTCACAGCTCCGGGAATGACTGACACGACAGATGGATGTAACAAAGGAAAGCGCAAGGCCCCTTCAGGAAGTTTCACTTTGTGTTTTTTGCAAATGGCCTCAATCTGCCCCACGCGTTCCAGAATTGGTGTGGGGGCCGGTTCATAATTATAGAACGCTCCCTTTTTTGGCCCGGTCGCAAGAATGCCTGAGTTATACGGCCCGCCCAAAACAATGCCGATGCCACGTTCTTCGCACAATGGTAAAAATGAATTAAGTGCTTCTTGCTCCAGCAAAGTATAGCGACCAGCCAGCAAGAACAAATCAAAGTCGCCGGCCTTGGTCAGCGTTTCACACACCTGCCACTCATTGACACCAGCACCAAACGCTTTGATCACTTTCTGATCGCGCAGTTTCACCAGCGCTTTGTAACCGCCCTCCATGAATGTCTTGACATAGGCATCGCGTTTTTCAACCGACCCGTGGGTAAACACATCGCAATCATGTGCAAACACAACATCAATTGAATCAACGCCGAGGCGTTCAAGTGAAAACTCAAGCGAACGCATCACGCCATCATAGCTATAGTCAAAAACCTCGCGGCGATTGGGAGTGTTGAAAAACTTGCCAATGCCAGTGCGCTTGTCTGGCTGGCACACTTCGAGCAGGCGTCCGACTTTTGAAGACAACACATAGTCACTTCGCTTCTTGCCCCGCAAAAACTGGTTAAGCCGCGTTTCAGAAAGCCCCAGCCCATATAGCGGTGCGGTATCATAGTAACGAACACCAGCTTTCCACGCCGCATCCAGAGTGGCTTGCGCATCCTTATCAGTTGTGGCGCGGTAAAGATTGCCCAGGGGCGCTGTGCCAAAGCCAAGTTCCGTAAATGAGATCAAAGCACCCGATGGAGCCTTGAATTGTCGCTTTTTCATACAATCCGCCTTTTTCAACTTTGTTGTTTTTGCCGCTTTGAGCGACTATGAAACTGTTATAACAGTTTAAGAAAGAGATTCCACTATGCAAGCTCCCGCAATGCTGCGCCTCAATGCCCAAGATAATGTGCTCATTTCAAACCGCATTATTGATAAGGGCGAACTGGGTGCTGAAGGGATAGTAACCACTGCCCGCATCATGCGTGGCCATAAGATGGCATCCACCGTGATTGCAAAAGGCACCCCCATCCGCAAATTTGGCCAGATCATCGGTTTTGCCAAGTCTGATATTAAAGCGGGCGATTGGGTGCATGAACATAATGTTGAAATGGGCGAGCTCAGTCATGATTATGCATTTGCGCAAGCTGCCAAAAAAGAAGTCATGGTGCCTGAAAAAGACCGCGCCACGTTCCAAGGATTCCGCCGAAAAATTGGCAAGGTAGGCACGCGCAACTATATTGGCATTATGACGTCAGTGAATTGCTCTGCAACGGTTGCCACTTTCATCGCACAGGAAATCAACCGCTCAGGCATCCTCAAAGATTATCCCAACATTGATGGTGTTGTGGCGCTGACCCAAGACAATGGCTGCGTGATTGATTATCGCGGCGTGATCTTTGACACCTTCAAACGCACCGCGTGGGGCTATGCCACCAATCCCAATATGGGCGGGGTGATGATGGTGGGCCTGGGCTGCGAGGGCTTTCAAATCCCACGCTTCAAAGAGGCTTACAAAGTGGAAGAGTCAGACACCTTCCGCACCATGACCATTCAAGAAACCGGCGGCACACGCAAAACCATTGAAGCCGGCGTGAAAGCCGTGATGGACATGC
>CAXTKN010000015.1:18347-19851 GCA_964244805.1 uncultured Aestuariivirga sp. | reverse complement strand
GAGAGTCATACGGGTGCAACGCCAATGGGTCTTCGCAAAAATGCATTGCTTGCGGCAGCGCGAATGATTGATGCAATTAATGATGTGGGCACATCGCATTTGCCGGGTGTGGCATCGGTGGGCTTGATCGAGAATAGACCTAACAGCCGCAATGTTGTCCCGGGTGAGGTGTTTTTCACCGTGGATTTGCGTCATCCTGATGAGAAAATACTCGATCAGATGGAATCGTCTTTCCGCGCCATGCTGCCCAAAATTGCGGGTTCGCTTAAAGTAACTTATGACGAAAAATGCATTTGGAAATCACCTGCCGTGAAATTTGCACCAGAGCTGATTGAGTGTGTGCGCACGGGTGCAAAGCAAGCAGGCTTTACCTCGCGTGAAATGGCTTCAGGTGCAGGCCATGATGCAGCTTATATTGCGCGAGTTGCGCCAACCACCATGATCTTTGTTCCATGCCTTGGCGGTATTTCGCATAACGAGGCGGAGTCCACCACGCTGGAAGAATGTGGTGCTGGTGCGCAAGTGTTGCTCAATGCCGTGTTGGCGCATGATGCGACTTATGCATGAGGAATGATCTTGCAGCGCGAGCAAAAGAAATTGCGCTTGAGCTAACCTCTCGGCCATCAGTGACAGGCTCGGCAGATGAAGCGCAATTTGCAGATTTGCTTGCTTCTTATCTCACAGGTTTCGACAAAGTTTGGACGTCGCCGATTGAGAATGACTCCGCCGGGCGAAGCAATGTTTTTGCACTGAAGCATGGAAGATCGAAAAATACAGTTGTGCTGACCGGACATTTTGATGTTGTCTCAATTGAAGACTTCGGTTCACTCCACAGTTTAGCCTTTCAATCTGAAAAGCTGCTGCCCGAAATTATGGCGCGGTTAAAGCGATCTGGTGAAAATCCATTGGCACTTGCCGATTTTCAAGGTGGTAATTTTCTCCCTGGTCGCGGGTTGCTTGATATGAAAGCGGGACTTGCGGCAGGAATTGCGGCGACAGAATTTTACAAAGGTGATCTTTCGATTTTGTTTTTAGCGGTAAGCGATGAGGAAGAGCGCTCGGCTGGCGCGCGTTCAGCTGCACCCCTGCTGAAAAAGTTTGCCGATGAAAATTATCTCGATATCAAACTCGTCATCAATCTCGATGCGATCTCTGATCAAGGTGATGGTTCAACAGGCCGTGTGATTACTTATGGCTCGATCGGCAAACAATTGATTACTGCTTTCGTCCAAGGCAAGCAAACCCATGCAGGCTATCCGCAAGACGGGGTAAATGCGGCCTATGTTGCGGCAGAACTCATAACTGAATTTGAGCTTGCTACAGATTTGTCAGAGACGACTGACGGAGAAATCGCAGCACCGCCCACTGCTCTCTACGCCAAAGATCTAAAGCAAGGTTACAATGTCACCACGCCTGCGCAGGCTTTTGTCTATTGGAACACAATGCAGCATAGGCGTTCGCCTGCTCAGGTTTTTGAATTGGTGATGGCCCATGCACAAAAGGC
>CAXTKN010000015.1:2411-18247 GCA_964244805.1 uncultured Aestuariivirga sp. | reverse complement strand
TGAAGCCATTTGCTATTGGTTCGGTGAATTACTTTGCTGGCATTTCGGATATGAGTTTCTTTGGCGAAGCGTCGGGCGATCTTTCTATTGTGGCTGCGAACACGCCAATCTGGGATACGGGCTTTATGATGCCGGAAGCCGCAGGTTACCCTTGCATCAATCTCGGGCCGTGGGGCAGAGATTATCATCAATGGTTAGAGCGGTTGCATGCGCCCTATGCTTTTGAGGTTTTGCCGCTGGCTTTGCTGGCGGTGATTGATGCAGTCGCAGGCTTAGGCTAAGAGCCCAAAAAATAACAGGAGAAGAACATGACGATTAAGCGGATTGGTATGGGCAAGCGCATGAGTGCTTGTGTGGTTTATGGCGGCGTGGCGCGCCTTGCTGGCTTTGTGGCGGAAGCTGCTGCTGGCAAATCAGTCAAAGATCAGACGGCCGATATTCTGGCGCAGATTGATGCAACGCTCGCAGAAGCGGGCACCGACAAAACGAAAATATTGAAAGCTAATATATGGCTCACCAGCATGTCAGGTTTTGCGCAGATGAATGAAGCTTGGGATGCGTGGGTTCCGCAAGGCCATACTCCAGCGCGGGCCACTGTGGAGTCACCAAAACTTGCTGCTCCAGGACTAGACGTTGAAATTATGGTTGAGGCTGCAATCTAAGACTGCCTCATAAAAGTCACATTCCCCTCTATGGTGCACCGCAACATAGAGGGGTCTATTGATGAAGTTAGTTTTACCAGCCATTTTGGCACTCGGTCTATTTGCTGCACCTGTTCATGCTGCAACAGGTTGGGCATCATTTTATAAGTCGGGTCGGCTCACTGCCAATGGCGAACATTTCAAGCCAATGGGCATGACTTGCGCGCACCGTAAACTGGCATTTGGCACAAAGTTGAAAGTTACAAACCTGCGCAATGGTCGTTCAGTGATTGTGCGCGTCAATGATCGCGGGCCATTTATTCGCGGTCGGATTTTGGATTTGAGTTTAGGTGCGGCTAAGCAAATCGGCCTCACGGCTTCGGGTGTCGGCAAAATCAGTTTCACAATCATCAGCTAATCGCAGGTTCATTTGTTTTAAAAGCGCTGGAGTTGCTCTGGCGCTTTTTTATTGGCACAGTCCCAATCAGGGAGTGCCGAAATGAAAATCACTTACAGCGATGAGCACCGTCAACATTTTGCGCAAGGCGAAATTTATGGCGGCGAGTTTGTAACCCCGTTTGAGCGGCCATCGCGCATTGAATATGTTTTGCGCGAACTGAAACGCCGCAAGATGACTGAATTTGTGGCCCCCGATAAATTGGATATGACGCCGGTTCGTAAAGTCCATGACAAAGGCTTTCTGGAATTTCTTGAAGGCGCTTGGGATGAGTGGATCAGCCATGGTTTTCGCGGCGAGGTTTTGCCCACAGTGTTTCCGGTGCCCGGACTTTTCAAAAGGAAGCCGCGCTTCATTGATGGCAAAATTGGCTATTATGCCATCAGCACTGAAACAGCGATCACGGCAGGAACTTGGGCTGCGGCTAAATCATCGGCAGCCGTTGCCTTAAAAGCACAGAAGATTGTTTCATCAGGCGAACGTGCGGCTTTTGCTTTGTGCCGCCCACCTGGACATCACGCGCATCACAACGCTTATGGTGGTTATTGTTTTATGAATAATGCAGCGATTGCTGCGCAAGGTTTTTTAGATGCAGGGGCAACTCGCGTGGCCATTCTTGATGTAGATTTTCATCATGGCAACGGCACACAAGATATTTTTTATGGCCGTGATGATGTTTTGTTTTGCTCGCTGCACGGCGCACCCGAAGATGCTTTTCCGCATTTTTCTGGGTATAAAGATGAGAAGGGCAGAGGCAAAGGGGAAGGGTTCAATTTCAACTACCCCATGCCGCCGGACACAAACTATGAAGCTTGGAGTGCTGCGCTCGAAATCGCATTGCGTAAAATAAAATCCTTTAAACCAGATGTTCTGGTTGTTTCACTGGGTGTCGATACCTTCAAAGATGATCCCATTTCATTTTTTAAACTCACCTCACAAGATTTCAAAACTTACGGTTCAGCGATTGCGAAAATGAAATTGCCGACGCTGTTTGTGATGGAGGGTGGCTATGCGATAGAAGCCATCGGCATCAACACAGTCAATGTTTTGGAAGGATTTGAAAATGCGTAATGTTAAAGTGGCCATCACCCAAATGGCTTCTCACAATGATTGGAAGAAAAATTGTGATAGCGGCGAAGCGCTGGTGCGTGAAGCAGCGGCAAAAGGTGCTAAACTTATTTTACTGCAGGAGCTCTTTGATGCTGATTATTTTTGCATCGAGCAGCATCCAAAATTTTTGAAGCAAGCCGTCGAACTTGATAGGCATCCAACCGTGAAACGCTTTTCTGCTTTAGCAAAAGAGCTTGGCGTTGTGCTGCCTGTCAGCGTTTTTGAACGCGCAGGTCAGGCGCATTACAACACAACAGTGATTGTCGATGCTGATGGAGCTGAACTTGGTATTTACCGCAAGAGCCACATTCCCGATGGTCGCGGTTACCAAGAGAAATTTTATTTTTCACCTGGCGATACGGGTTTTAAAGTCTGGGACACTGCAGTGGGTCGCATTGGTCTTGGCGTTTGCTGGGACCAATGGTTTCCCGAATGCGCGCGCGCCATGGCTTTGATGGGTGCTGAGATTTTACTTTACCCAACCGCCATCGGATCAGAGCCAGGCAGCCCAAACTATGATTCAAGCGCACATTGGCAAAATACCATGCGTGGTCATGCAGCTGCCAACATCATGCCTTTGATGGCCTCTAACCGTGTCGGCAAGGAAACCGCACCTGATGGGCGCAGCGATATATTTTATGGGCGTTCTTTCATTGCCGATTACCAAGGTGAAAAGGTGCAGGAGATGGACCGCACCGAAGAAGGCATTCGTTTGGCTGAATTTGATTTTGATGCTGTCATGGAACTTCGGCGCAGTTGGGGCGTTTTCAGAGATAGGCGACCTGAACTTTATGGTGCGCTCATGACGATTGACGGAAAGACCAAGCTGACTGCCCCATAGGCATCACAATTGTATCTTTGTTTGGTCAATTTTTGCTGTGATGATTATTCATCGCGACAGGGGTATGAAATGAAAAATCTAATTGTTCCAACTTTACTTGCATCATTGCTGTTCATTGTGCCAGCAATGGCCAATGATATTAACGGCAATAATGAATGTAATCAGGCGATAAGAAGCGGCAACTGCCTCAATGCAGCGCCCGGTCAGGTGGCTCCGCCGCCGGTCGGTTTGCCTTATCCGCCGCCTCCGATAGGTTATCCGCATCCGCCGCATCCGCCCGGTCCTCCCCCCGGTGATTATGGCGGTGGTTACGGACATGGGTGGCACCGCGGTAATCCAGGTGGGGTCTATTTTAATTTTCAGACCAATCCTTACAACGATTATTATGATAATAATTATAGCGATAACTATGACGATAGTTATAGCGACAGTTATGTTGATCGCTGCACATCGATTGGGCAATCCTTACGGAACTCGGGTTTTCGGCGTGTGAGAGCTATCGGATGTGGTGGACGCAATTACATCTATACAGCCTACCGAGACGGCGAACGCTTGCGGATTACTGTCAGCCGCAATAGTGGTCGGATTTTAAAGATCAGACCGATCTACTGACCACCCGTGAAAAGTTTAAAGCGCTGTGGTTCTTGCTCATAGCGCTTTTTATTTGGCCATTGGTCTGGTTTGATTGCTTAGCTATACTACCGCATCAAGCAATTAATAGGCGGATCAAACCTTATGAACGGCAGACTTAAAGGCAAAACAGCAATCATCACTTCGGCCGCGCAAGGCATTGGACGAGCGACAGCCATTGCTATGGCTAAAGAGGGCGCCAAGGTTTGGGCAACTGATATTAATGCCGAACTGCTCAAAACTTTGCCTGATGAACAAGTTGGCATTGAAGTTATGACGCTTGATGTTTTGAAGTCTGATGCTGTGGCAGCTGCTGCTACAAAAATCGGAACGCCAGATATTTTGTTCAATTGCTCCGGCTTTGTGCATCACGGCACGATTTTGGAATGCGAAGACAAGGATTGGGATTTCTCTTTCGACCTTAACGTGAAGTCGCATTACCGAATGATTCGCGCTTTTATGCCGGGTTGGTTGGCCAAGGGCTCAGGCTGCATTGTTAATATGGCCTCGGTTGCCTCCTCAATCAAAGGTGTTCCAAATCGTTTGGTTTATGGTGCAAGTAAAGCTGCTGTCATTGGCTTAACCAAAGCTTTGGCTGCTGATTATACAACCAAAGGCATTCGCGTAAATGCCATTTGCCCAGGCACTGTGGAAACGCCATCGCTGTATGAGCGCATGAAAGCGCAAGGTGATTTTGAGAAGGCCAAAGCTGCCTTTATTGCGCGCCAACCCATGGGCCGTCTCGCACAGGCTGATGAAATTGCAGGCTTGGTGGTGTATTTGTCATCAGACGAAGCGGCTTTCATTACAGGACAGACATTTACCATTGATGGCGGCATGTCGGTTTAATTCATAAAATTGTTATAATGCCCCTTGGCAGAAGGTGATTTTGCGCTCTAAGCTGCTCGCAACGGGGAAATGCCGGAGAGCAGAGATTGAGTAATTCAAAAGTCGCCATCGATGTGCGTGGCGCAAGCCGCGTGTTTAAAGCGCCAGGGCAAGAGCCAGTTGCCGCCCTGGATAATGTTTCGGTCTCGATTAAAGAGAATGAATTTTTTACACTTCTGGGTCCATCGGGTTGCGGCAAGACCACGCTGCTGCGCTTGATCGCCGGATTTGATTTTCCAACCGATGGTCAGATTATGCTTTACGGCGAAGACATCGCTGTGCTGCCGCCCTACAAGCGCCCGGTCAACACTGTGTTCCAAAGCTATGCGCTGTTTCCGCATATGACCGTCGCCCAAAATATTGGCTTTGGTTTGGAAATGCAGGGCAAGCCAAAAGCCGAAATTGATGCGCGTGTGGCTGAGATGTTGAAGCTCGTGCGTATGGAGCCGATGAAGGACCGCAAGACCAGCCAGATTTCCGGCGGTCAGCAACAGCGTGTGGCACTGGCGCGTGCACTGGCCCCTAAACCAAAAGTTCTTCTTCTTGATGAACCGCTTTCTGCGCTTGATTATAAACTCCGCAAAGATATGCAGATTGAACTCAAACGTTTGCAAACTGAAACTGGCATCACGTTTATTTTCGTGACCCATGATCAAGAAGAAGCCTTGACCATGAGCGACCGTATCGCGGTCATGAGCAAGGGCAAGATTTTGCAAGTTGGTTCACCGCACGATATTTATGACCGCCCAGCGGTGCGCTTTGTGGCGGACTTTATTGGGGAGACGAATTTCTTAAGTGGAGCAGTGAAAAGCTCGGCAAAGGGTGTTTCAAAAGTGAAGCTGGATTGCGGTCCCGAGATTGCTGCTTCGGCAGATGATGGCATGAAATCAACGGGCAAGGTCACCGTAGTCGTGAGGCCTGAACATTCAAACCTGTGCGCAGCAAAGCAAGGTCAGATTAAAGGAATTCTTGAAAACGCAGTCTATTTCGGAACCGACACGCATTATCATGTGAAACTTGAGGACGGCACGCATTTCATGGTGCGCCAGCAGAATGAAGGTGGTGGTCAGAAAGCTTTCGCAGTCGGCGCACCTGTCGGCATCGCAATCGATGAAGGCACGGCGCGGATTTTGAGAGACTGATGATGGACGCTCCTCTCTCTCCTGCCGCTCAAGTTGCCGCTGATAATGATAAGGCCTCCATGGGTCGTAATCGATGGCTGACCATGCCTGCTATTATCATCATTACGCTGTTTGGAATATTGCCGCTGTGTATTGTGGTGCTCTATTCATTTTTGGCGCCAGCGCCGTATGGCGGCGTTGCAACGCCTTGGGTGTTCACGACCGATGCCTATGTGCATTTCTTTTTTGATCGTGATATTATCGACGACAGCGCTTTGACTTTTGACCCGGTCTATCTGTGGATCTATTTCCGCACAATTATGTATGCCTTGGCGACGACAATCATTTGCCTGCTATTTGGTTTTCCTACAGCCTATTTTATGGCCACGCGTCCGCCAGAACAGCGCAATTGGTGGGTATTGCTAATCACCATTCCGTTTTGGTCCAATCTTTTGGTGCGCACACTTTCGATCATGCTGATCATTCGCGATCAAGGCATTATCAATAATTTTCTTCTATGGGCGCATATCATCGATAAGCCCTTGATCATGATCTATACCGATTTTGCGATCATGTTGGGGCTGCTCTATTCCTATCTGCCTTTCATGGTTTTGCCGCTTTATTCCAGCTTGGAGAAAATGGATTTCCGTCTGGTGGAAGCGGGCTATGATCTTTATGCCACGCAGCGCAAAGTTCTATGGCGCGTGATCATTCCTTTGGCCATGCCCGGCATTATTGCGGGCTGCCTGCTGGTGTTCATCCCCTCGCTTGGCTCTTATGTAACACCGCTTATTCTTGGCGGAGGAACGCATTCGATGATTGGTGATTTGATCGCCAATCAATTTGGTTCAGGTCGAGCTTGGCCATTTGGATCGGCGCAGGCCTTGATCCTGATGGTCGTGGTTTTGATTGCACTTTATTATTACGTGCGCAACACCACGGGGGGAATCAAGCATGGCTAATGCAATTAAATCACTTGATCTCAAAGCGCAGAGAGGTTTCAGGACCACGGCCTATTTGTGCCTGTTCATTCTCTACGCCCCGATTTTGCTGTTGACGATTTACTCGTTTAACTCCGGCGACTTCGTCAACGAGTTTGAAGGTTTCAGTTTCCGCTGGTACGTAAAAGCTTTCTTCAATGAAGAGTTTCACGCGGCTGCCATCAACACCATGATCATCACGGTTGTAGCGACAGTTGTTTCAACAATTTTTGCAACGATTGCAGCCATCGGCACCACGCGGGTGAAACCATGGTGGGGCATGGGTGCGGCTTTCATGGTTCTCAACCTTCCGCTCATGGTTCCAGAGATTATCACAGCTGTGGCAACGCTTTCGTTCTTTGCGCTTTTGTCGCACACGTTCCATCTCGATTTTGGTATCGGAAATTTAATTATTGCTCACACGGTTTTTTGTATACCATTTGCTTACATGCCTATTCGAGCACGTTTGGAAGATATGGATCTTACATTGGAAAACGCCGCAGCTGATCTTTATGCCAATCCTTGGAACGCGTTCAAGCGCGTAACGTTGCCATTGCTTGTGCCGGGCATTATGTCGGGGGCAGCGCTCGCCTTCATTACGTCATTTGATGATTTCACAATCACCCAACTCGTGGCCAATTCTGGCCAAACCACTTTGCCGCTCTATATTTGGGGCAAAATTAAATTGCCGATCACACCGGAAGTAAACGCGATTTCGACCATATTATTGGTAATTTCTGTTTCCTTTATTGTGATCTCAACCTTTATCGCCAAAACGCGAAAATCGTCTTCAACATAGGGAGAACATTGTTATGAAGAAAAAACTGATGGCTGTTGCAGCATTTGCTGCACTGGCCGCCACATCGCCTGCCATGGCCAAAGGCGAGTTGCATATTTACAATTGGGCCGATTATACCAATATGGATTTGATCGCTAAGTTCTCGAAAGAGAATGACGTGAAAGTAACCGTCGATACTTACGACTCCAACGAAACCATGCTGTCAAAAGTACGTGCTGGCAATGCCGGCTACGACATTGTTGTACCATCCGACTACACTGTAAAAATCATGATCGATGAAGGCTTGCTCGAAAAGACTGAGCCAAATAAAATGGCGAATTACAGCAATATTCGCCCCGAGGCAGCTGATGTCTATTGGGATAAAGATCGCAGCTACACCGTGCCTTGGCAATATGGCAACACCACATTGGTGGTTGATACCGACAAATATAAAGGCAACATTGACACGCTGGCCATGATGTTTGATCCGCCAGCCGAGCTTAAGGGCCGCATCAACATGATGGATGACATCAACTCAGTTATGCATGCTGGCGAACGTTTCCTCGGCATTCCACGTTGTGGTGCTGACAAAGCCAATCTGAAGAAGCTCAACGACATGCTCACTGCTGCTAAGCCCAATTGGCGCAGCTTCTCATCAGACGTTCAAGGCAAGGTTGCCTCGGGCGATGTTGATGTTTCGCAAATCTGGAATGGTGATGCTTATCGCACGCGGAAGAAGCGCCCTTCAATAAAATATGCATACCCCAAGGAAGGCATTGAAGGCTGGATGGACAATGTGGCGGTGCTGAAAGGTGCAGCAAATGTTGAAAATGCCAAGCTGTTCCAAAACTTCATGTTGTTGCCTGAAAATGCAGCGCTTGAATCAGCCTTTGCAGGTTATGACACCGGCATTAAGGGCACAGTAGAGCTGATGCCAAAAGACATGGCTGGTTCACCCGAACTTAATCCACCAGCAGGCGCGCCAAAGGCTGAATTCGTTCCGCCTTGTCCACCTGAAGTGGTTGCAATCTATAATAAGATTTGGACTAATCTTAAGAAGTAATTTTCTTTCCTAACGAAAGCCCCGCTCCTCACCGCGCGGGGCTTTTTTATTTGTAATGATTGGCCACAACGGAAACGCGTCGACGAGACGTCCTGATTGTACTGGGACCTGATCCCAAGTTTTTAGTTAGGAGTTTTCATGTTGAAACGTTTTCTCGTTGGATTTGGTGTTGTCGTTTTGTTGGGTACTGCTGCATTAGCGCAAACCGCTACACCACCTGTTGATCCTGCCGCAAAGCCGGCGCTTTCTGTTGACGACCAAACCGCTGATAATGGCCCACAGGATGATCAGCAAGAAGGTGGTTGGTTTAACCGGAAGCATCACGGAGGCCGTCACCACGGCGGTCGTGGCATGGGTGGCCATGGTGGCGGAATGATGATGGGCAAGGGCTTTGGCCTCATGCTGGGCAATGGTCAGGGCTTACGCATCAATTGCGGTGATGAGCCGATGAAGCAATGCATCGAGGCCTCGCAGCCATTGATTGATGCTTTGAACAAAGCCAACCCCGGCCAAGCTCCGGCGGTTGCGCCAAAGGCACCGTAGGGCGCGTTCAGCCTTAATTACGGTATCGCCCAATTACTCGTCATCCCCTCGAAGGAGGGGATCCAACTTCCAACACTTGTAATGCGGCCAAGTTGGGTTCCCGCCTTCGCGGGAATGACAGGGTTGGGAATGACTTATCCCAATATTATCAGACGACAAGAAACTTTCCCGCTTTCGCGGGAATGACGACCTTACTATAGTGCTCTTGAATTCAGTCAATCGCCTCACCGGGTCACCCACAAATGAACACCACGCCATCCCCAACAAATCCACTGCCACCCATGGAATGGGATAGAGCACCGTGGAATCGGTGGTCGTTTCATCACATGCGCGAAATTGTGCCGACGGTTGAAGTTTGGCGCGGAGAAGGGCCGGTTAGAGTTTTGCCGAAGGCCGAGAAGAATCTTGATGGATTGGGCGTTAAGAGTTTGAGCGGTGCGCCAACCTCGCTCTCGTCACTTCTCGACGAAACTTATACCGATGGTTTTCTGGTGATGCATCGTGGTTCGGTCGTTTACGAACGCTATTTCGGGACCATGACACCGCGCTCGCTGCATCTTTCGCAATCGGTTGCAAAATCAGTCACAGGCATGGCCTTTGGTGTTTTGGTGGAGCGCGGCCTGCTTGATCCCAACCAATTGGTAACCCATTATTTGCCTGAGCTTGCGCAAACGGGCTGGGCAGGAGCCACCCTGCAACATGTGCTTGATATGACCACAGGCACGAAGTTCGACGAGACTTACACTGATCCGCATTCCGATATGGGTCAGCTTGATGTGGCCTCGGGATGGAAACCCGTTCCACATGACAGCGATCCCAAATTAAAATGGCCTTCGCATATTTGGGAACAGATCATTGGTCTGAAAGAAAAAACGCGCCCACACGGTGCGGCGTTCGAATATCGTTCGATTGAAACGGATGTCTTGGCATTTACCATGGAGCGTGTGACAGGCAAACGCTTGCCGCAAATTATTTCAGAAGAGCTGTGGCAAAAACTCGGCATGGAAGAGAGTGGATGCTTTACTGTGGACCGCGCGGGCTATGCCATTGCTGATGGCGGTTTTAATGCAACGCTCCGCGATTATGGCCGCTTTGGGCAGATGGTGTTATCGGGTGGCGCTGGCATCGTGCCATCTTCGTGGATTGAAACCACGCGTAATGGTGATCATGAGATTTTCCCGGAGCCTTATAACATTGCGTTGCCGCAAGGGGCTTATCACAACAAGTGGTGGATTGAAGATTCCAAGTCGCGCAATCTTATGGCACGGGGAGTATTTGGACAATGGATCTATATCGACTTTGCACATGACATGGTGATTGTAAAAATGTCGAGCTGGCCGGTCTTCCTCAATCCCAAATACGAAATCGCAACACTGGCGGCAGCTCACGCCATTGCCGCCACGCTTTAATCGGCCAGCAGCGCTCGCGAAATAATATTCCGCTGAATCTCAGACGTGCCTTCATAAATGCGCATGATGCGCGCATCGCGAACGTAGCGTTCCACATCATAGCTTTGGGTGAAGCCGTATCCGCCATGAATTTGCAGCGCCATGTCAGTCACGCGGCCTGCCATTTCGGAGGCAAAGAGTTTGGCCATCGCTGCTTCGAGCGAATAACGCTCGCCCTTCACGCGTTTGTGGATGGTGGCCAAGCACAGTCCGCGTGCAGCAGCGATGTCGGTTGCCATATCGGCCAGCATCCATTGCAAGCCCTGATAACTGGAAATGTTCACGCCGCCCATCTTGCGTGTCTTCATCCAATCGAGTGCCGCCGCATAGGCGGCCTCGGCGATGCCGACGGAGCACATCGCAATATCAATGCGGCCTGCATCCAAAGTTTTCATCGCGGTGCGAAGGCCAGAGCCTTCCTCGCCCAAGATATTTCCGGCTGGCACTTTCATATCAATTGAAAATTCGAATGCATGCGCTCCGCGAAGGCCCATGGTTGGTTCGGCCTTGCCCAGCGTCACGCCGCCGTTTTTCTTTTCCACTACGAAGGCCGAAATGCCCTTCCCGCCCGCGGCAGGGTTGGTGGAGGCATAGACCACCAACACATCCGCAAAGCCAGCATTGGAGATGAAGTGTTTGGTGCCTTTGATGTGATAGAAGTCACCTTCACGCACCGCTTTGGTTGACATGCTTGCAGGGTCGGACCCTGCTGTTGGTTCAGTCAAAGCAAATGCGCCAATCGCTTCACCAGATGCCAGCAGTGGCAAATATTTCTGGCGCTGTTCTTCGCTGCCACCAAACTTGATTGAGTCACTCGCCAAAAAATGCGCCGACACAAATGAGCCCGTAGATGCGCAGGTGCCAGAAAGTGTCGCCATCGATTCCAGAAATGTAAATGCATCAAGTCCCATGCCGCCATATTCCGACGGCAAATTCAGGCCCATCATGCCCATCTCGCTCAAAGCCTTGCGGTGGTGAACGGCAGCGGCGCGCGCCTGCTGATCAGTGGCGCGTGCTTCAGGCCCGATTACGGTTTTGCAAAAATCAGTAATGGAATCGACCACAGAGGTATCGAAAAGTTCAACATTAAAACGAGTCATTTTGTCTTCCAAGAAAAGTCACGAATTGAGCGCCCATGTTCATCCAGTTTTGGCGCTGGTGCAAGCGGCGCATTCACCACACCGGAAAATTTCACAGGCTGGCTTTGCGGCGCAGTATTGCCCAGCAGTGCATTGGCCTGTTTAGCATCCAGCACTTCAGCTGAGGGCACGCCAGCGGCCAATAAAAGCTGAACCGCCTCCTGCGCGCTCAACGCCGCCGACCAGCTTTCAATATGCGCACGCAACGCAGTTTCATTCTGGAAACGTAATTCATCCGTTGCAAAACGCGGATCAGATAAAATCAACGGCTCGTCAATCACAACAGCCAAAGCCTTCATCAGTTTATCATTCAGTACTGCCAGCATAAACATGCCGTCCCTCGCATTGAATGCACCAAAGGGGGCCGAGATGGGGTGCCGGTTACCCACGCGCCCCGGTGCAGCACCAGATGCAAATAACCGCGCCGCCACCAGCGGCTGCAAGGCCAACATGCTGCTGAGCATGCTCACATCAAGATGCTGGCCAAGGCCTGTGGCGTGGCGCTGGTTCAGTGCTGCCATAATCGCCCAAGATGCATAAAGACCGGAGACCACATCAGCCACAGACTCGCCAATCAAAGTGGGCGGGCCATCTGCCTCGCCGGTCACAGACATGATGCCGCTCATCGCTTGCACAATAATATCGTAAGCAGGCCGCTGCGCCATTGGCCCGGTCTGGCCAAAGCCAGAGATTGAAGCGTAAATCAGTTTGGGGTTGATAATGGCCAGTGCCTCATAACCAATACCCAATTTCGCTGCCACGCCCGGCCTGAAATTTTCGACCACCACATCAGCGTCCGCTGCCAGCTTCAAAGCCACCGCGCGATCTGTATCCAAGCTCAGATCAAGCACGACCGAACGCTTGCCACGATTGACCGTCTCGAAAAGCGAACTTTTCCCATCCTCAAGAAACGGACCAATGTGTCGGTAGTCATCTCCTGCAGGCGGCTCGATCTTGATCACGTCAGCCCCAATATCCGCCAGCATCGCTGTGCAGTAAGGCCCAGACAGCACGCGCGTGAAATCAAGAACTTTGGTATTTGAAAGAGGTTTCATGAACACGTATCAAGCACAGCAAAGAAGATTTCGCCAGCCCAAGAGCCCGTTGGTTCTTACCAATGGGAGAAGATCCCGAAGGGGGATGAGGGCCCTTTCTAGCCACACGCACCAGGCATCACCAAAAGGCCCACTATGCCTCGCTCAACAAACGCGCAAACACCGCCCGCACATCGTCCTCCGAAGCCTGCTCTATAGCCCCCGCAGCAATCTGCTCTTGCGTCCACATCCAAGACGTTGCGGGATCATCCTTCATGTTCCATTTCGGAAACATCCGGGTTTTGATATCGCCGCACCCGATGAGCACCACATCAAGGTGCCTGTCATCAGCCATAATCTTCTGGAACGTTGCAGTCACCGCAGCGCGTGGCCCCTCCAGCATTTGCAAATAAAGATCAGCCCGACAAATCAGCGCTCCCGTAATGTCATCCCGGGCATTATTGCGCCGCGCCACAGAAAGAACTTGGTTCAAAGTCGGATTATCAAACCCAAACGGTGTGGAAGCATAGATCAACTGCATCAGACTCATGGTGAACTCCTTCGAAAAGGCATATCAGCATGGTTGCAGTCGATCCGCCAGTCACCTCGCGCTACATCCTGAGGGTAGGGGTAAGTTTTTACAAAAAATCAAACGCGCCTGAAAAATCCCGTAAATACCACAGCTTCGTCGCGGTGATTGCCGCCGAGAGTGGCGGCCCAGTAAGCCGCTGCCGCACTCACCAACATTGAGGCCGCCAGAAGAAATGCTGCAATAATTCCAACACGCCTTGCCGTTTCCGCTGCTTTTACCACTTCAGTTTTGGTCGATTCAATGCTTGCATAAGCTTCATTCACGCGTGTGTTAGCAACATCAGCAGACACGCCGGTCTGTTGGGCCACCACCTGCGCCAAATAGGCCCTGTCATCTGCGCTGGGCGCAGAAGTCGACGTTGGTAATGCTGCTTTCGCCAAGATGGTATTGATCTCGCTTGAAATCATTGTCCGATCAGCGCGCACAGCTGTGGCCCCACCATTTGCGGGGCTGCGGAGCAAGACATCGGTATAATACTGCATTGCGCCGCCCGTCGAAGAATTTGCCATCGTCGAGGCTGACATCGTGGCTGTCTTGGCAATATTGCCAACAGAATTGACCACCGATGATACACCACCAAGTGCGATATATGTGCCGATCAAAACACCGCCGGCCCAAACCAGCAGGCCGTGCGAGCCATCACGAACTTCAACTTCGTGCTTTGTCGAATCGTGTTTTCTTTTACGTAAACGTCCTGTCAAATAGGCACCGGCCATGAAGCTTGAAACCTGCACCCATATAAACCAAAGCGCGGCACCGATTCCGGCGCCAATTGCAAAACCCTTTGCTGAAACAGTAGCGGTGGAAAATGAAAGACCAATTGCTGACCCAAATGCCAGCATCACAACCGAGAGTGCCGAAGCCAAAACAATCCCGCCAATGATTGAACCCCAGTCGAGATAAGAACTTGCATCGTGCTCACCCACTGTGTCGGTAAGAGAAAAACTTTCTGTTTCATATGTCATGACTGTACCTCAATGAAGACCAAGGAAAGAAAGTATAGCCATGACAACGACCACCAAGCCCACTAAATAAATTATCCCGTTCATTTTCTGTTACTCCAAATTGTGCTTATGTTAAAAGTAAGTGGTGCAAAAGTTTTGCACAGGCACGCCAGGCAAACGTCAATGGCGGAAAAATAATGCCAGCAAGATGATAATGGGAATGGGCACGCCCAACATCCACAATAAAATACCTCGACCCATGGCGATCTCCTTTTGCAACGGTTTCACGTTACCCAACAACTTCGCAGCGCTAAAAAAGTTCCGTTGAGTGATCAATTCTTTTGCGTTGGAAATTTAACAGCGGCGCTTATCAAATTCTGCTATCCAGTAGCCGATAAGGGCAGTCGAATTATCGCCTAAGCTTGGCTCGTTTGGAATACTCGCGTATTGGCGTGGCATATAACGGGAGTTGTAATTCCGGTGGGGATTTTTTTTATAATGCAGCTGGTGGCAGGTATAGTCGATTTATAATAATCAGTATACGGATTATAATATAACTGATGCGAGTGCACTTTAATTTCTTCCTGCCCCGAAGGCGGAAGGGTGAGAGGGTTAATCACCCCTCCACATAATAAACCTCAACCTTGCCCGTAATTTTCACTGTCATCGGGTTGCCGTAGCGGTCTTTGGATTTGCCACCGGCTGGCACGCGCACCCAGCTTTCGGAGATGCAATATTCCTCCACATTGGTTTTTTCCTCGCTGCTGCAGCGGATGCCAAGTTGGCGGGTCAGCACGTTTTTGCCGAAATGTGGGCTTTTGTTTACCTTTCAATTTCAGGAAAGCTTAATAGGAGCTGTGATAGGACTATGTTGTAGGCCATTTGCTCAACTTTGCAGGCTGAACAATAGTGAGGGTCTTCAAGTGCAAAGCGAAAATCAGAATTCCGACGGTTGGGTCACTCATTATATTTCCGCAGCGAGATCGTTTTGTTTTTTATCAATTGGTGTTGGCAGCGTGCCACTAGGTATTTTTCTCTTTGGTTTAGGGCATGCAAAGCTCAAGTTCGCAGGTATCATATTTCTGATTGTCGGGCCGTTTCTGATCCTCAAAACTTTGCGTATGATCGCAGGCGGCAATATTGCTTTCAGATATAGTCGCGATGGAATTCAAGTTCCAGGCACTTTGTGGACAAGGCGCGCAAGTTGGTCGGATGTCAGCAAAATCAGCATCGTGCAGCACACCACATATGCCTTGGGCTTCATTCCCACAACACGTCAGCAATTCCTTTATGTTCATCCTGCATCGGGATGGAAATTCTATGTTCCAACAAATTGGGCGGGTCTGGCCAAAGAAGAAATGCATAAACTCGCTGTAACTTTTGATACCCTACGATTGCGCCAAGCCAATTCAAGCCGTCTGTCATCATATTCACCCAAACAAGAAGAGCCGACGAATGATTATGCCGACGCAGTTGTAGCTCGCTATATGGCGCGTAAAGCTGAGGAAGAAAGAGCTGCAGGTTCCGGCTCTGCATATCAAAGTCAATCCAGACCGCAATCAAGTGGTGTAACGTTTGGTAAGCGACGCGACATTCCCTGAGCGCTACCCCTCCACATAATAAACCT
>CAXTKN010000015.1:0-2311 GCA_964244805.1 uncultured Aestuariivirga sp. | reverse complement strand
CCCAATGGCGCGGGGAAAACCACCACGCTGCGCATCGTGGTGGGGTTACTCAAAGCCAATGCTGGCTCGGTACAGATTTATGGGAATGACATAACCAAAAACCCTGAAGCATCAAAAGCCATCACCGCGTGGTTGCCTGATGACCCGATGCTTTATGACAAGTTGACACCCGTTGAATATCTCGCCTTTATCGCCGGGCTGTGGAGTATTGACGCCAAACAGGCCGCAGCTGAAGCGGAAAGCCTTTTGAAATGGCTTGAGCTTTGGGAGGTTCGCAATTCACGCTGCGAAGATTTTTCGCGCGGCATGAAACAAAAAGTGGCGCTGGCGGGCGCGCTGATTCACAAACCAAAGCTTCTCATCCTTGATGAGCCGCTCACAGGCCTGGATGCCACCATGGCGCGCACGGTGAAGAATGCCCTTCGTGCTCAGGTCGACGCCGGTGCCACAGTCATCATCACGACGCATATTCTCGAAGTGGCCGAACGCTTGGCCGACCGCATCGGGATTATTTCAGGTGGCAAGCTTCTGGTTGAAGGCACCTTGCAAGAGTTGCAAGCCGTGGGAGGCAAGGGCGATGAAACACTTGAGGATATGTTCATCCGTTTGACGACGTCGCAAAAATGAACACAAAAAATAGTTCAATTTCATTTTGGTGGTTGCTCATTCACGAGATGCGCGTCAATTGGCGCGCCCTTGGATTTACGCGGCGCATGCAAATGGTGCTCGGGCTTTTAATGGCAGGCTTTGTTGCGTTTGGTTTTTGGTTTGCACTTAACGGCATTGAAGAGAGCATTGAGCCTACGCCCTATTTTTATATCATGATTTTGATTGGCTCGATTGCTTTGCTCACTTTTAATTTGAGCGGTGCAATGCGTGCAACGCAAACGTCTCTGTACGAACATGCCGATTTGGAGCTTCTACTCACCTCGCCAGCATCGCCGCAGCGGGTGATGATGGCCAAGCTTGCCGGAATTGCGATGTCTATGCTCACATTCAATGTGATCTTCGTTTTCCCGTTGCTCATCCCCATTGCATTGGTCAAAAATCCAAATCTTTTGGGATTGCCTGTTCTGATTATCGCAATAGCGGTTTTTGCAACCTGCATTGGCCTTGGTCTCACTTTGTTTGTCGTTCGGATGATCGGTGCGCGTGCAGCACGCAAAGCCATTCAGATTATCTCGGCTGTCACAGCCGCTTCAGTTTTTATTGGTTCGCAATTTGCTGTGAATGGGGCCGCTGGCGAGAAGCCGGGCTTTCAAAGCATTTATGATTGGTGCGTTCATTACGGCATAGGTGCCGGTGGGATCAGCAGTTTGCCCGGCAAGGCCGGCTTTGGTGATCCTTCGGCGCTTGGCTTTTTTGTTGTAACTGCGGCAGCAGTATTTGTATTCACGACCAGCGCTTTGCAACAACGGTTTATGAACAGTTTTCAGACCGCGGGAAATTACGTCGCGCCACGCAAAAACAAAAACCAGCATATTGTGCAGCAGTTCAGCAATAATTACGGATGGATGATTGTCAAAAAAGAAATATTGCTGATCATGCGCGACCCCGCATTGATTTTTAATTTGCTGCTCCAGTTGATATTCCTCATTCCGCTCATCCTGGGTCTCCTCAAGATCACCAGTCTTTTTATGGTTATCCCCGGTGCTGCCTTTTTGAGTGTATTCGGATCTGGAAAATTGATTGGCGATATAACCGGCATTGCCATAACCGGCGAGGACGCTCCTGATCTGTTGGTGGTAGCACCACGCACTGCAAAACAGATTTTGCGTTTGAAACTATTGGCCGTGTTAATCATCGGCGGCCCGTTGATGACGATCATTCCGCTCTTGCTCATTACAAAATCTTCAAGTGCTGCATTGATCACTCTTGCGTTCACGCTGCCTGCCGCAGTGATCACTGCCGCAATCGAGCTTCGGTTTTCCAAAACCGCCACAAGGCGCAAATTTTCTGGACGCAAAGCGGGCTCGACATTGGCGAATCTGCTCAATCTCTTTGTGTCGTTTTTTATGGGAGGGGTAGCTGCGGGAGTGGTGCAGCTACTGAATTAGAGTTCAAGTCGTAAACCTAGGCCGCCTGAGTTTCTTCCCTTAAGTCTCTCCGCTTGCCGAAGAGACAGACTTGGGCGTGTGTCCAAGTCGGGAGAGGGCCGAAGCTACGAACTTGCCAATCTTCCCTTGCGCTCCAAAAACCTCACGATCTCTGTCGCGGATTCTTCAGCACTCAACACTGACGTATCAATCTGCAACTCGGGATTTTCGGGTGCTTCATAGGGCGAGGAAATGCCGGTAAAGTTTTTCAATTC
>CAXTKN010000014.1:0-19860 GCA_964244805.1 uncultured Aestuariivirga sp. | reverse complement strand
AACAAAAACTGCCAAATGGCAATATTTGATTTTATAACTGGCGCGCATTAACTAGAGAAACATATAAAAGGGAAAAAATCGGAAATAAGAAACTTCACACGTTCCTATTTGTTCGATTTAGCGCACAAGGTTAAACTATTGAATTACAAGGATAAAATATTCGCCGTTGCACCCATGATGGATTGGACGGATCGCCATTGCCGGTTTTTTCACCGCCACCTCTCCAGCCATGCCGTTTTGTATACGGAGATGGTGACAGAGCAGGCGGTGCGTCATGGGAACCGCCAAAAGCTATTGGAGTTTGATCCGGGTGAACAGCCGGTAGTTTTGCAATTGGGTGGCAGCAATCCGCAAGGGCTGGCCGAAGCTGCGAAAATTGGTGAAGATTTTGGTTATTCCGAAATCAACATGAATGTGGGTTGCCCGTCTGACCGGGTTCAGGGCGGGCATTTTGGCGCCTGTCTGATGGCTGAGCCGCAATTGGTGGCGGATTGTATTGCGGCCATGCGCGCGGCTGTACATATTCCGATCACTGTGAAATGCCGCATTGGGATTGATGATCAAGATGAAGAGCAGGGGCTTCAAGACTTTGTCGAGACAGTGGCCAAAACCGGATGCGACACGTTCATCGTTCACGCCCGTAAAGCTTGGCTGCAAGGCCTTAGCCCAAAAGAAAACCGCGAAGTGCCACCGCTAAATTATGATCGTGTTCATCGTCTGAAAAAGTCCATGCCGCATTTGCATATCTCGCTGAATGGTGGATTGGTGAATATTGCAAAAGAAATGCACCATCTTGAAACGCTGGACGGATTGATGCTGGGGCGCGAAGCCTATCACAACCCGTGGGTTTTGGCTGAGGTTGATCCACTGTTTGGCGGAGTTCAAGCGCCGATTAAGACGCGGCGCGAAGTCGTTGAAGCGATGTTGCCCTACATTGAAAAGCACCTTCGCGAAGGGCTCTATCTCCACCGCATCACCCGCCACATGCTGGGCCTTTACCACGCGCAACCAGGCGGGCGCATGTGGCGGCAAGTGCTTTCAACGGAAGGCTGCAAGGCGGGGGCAGGGATCGATGTTGTGATGCAAGCGCTCAATGTTGTGGAAGCGCAAGCTGCAAGGCAGGCGGCTTAAAAACATCACTATGGCAATAGAGTGGGGTGTCACCGAAATTATAAGTGCTTGAAATTAAATGTATAAAAAATAAATTCATATTTTTTGAAATAATGACTTGACACCGTACGGTGAGGCTACTAGATATGGCTAGTCTCCACAATTGGGTTTAAATCTCTACCAACAAGTCTAGCAAGCTGACTGAAGACGACGTTGGTAGAGGAGTTGGTGTGGTATGTGGCGGCAAGTCAAGCCAAATCACAGGTGTTTTGCCTGACGTGGAAATCGATGGGTTTCGCCCAGCACAATCAGCGCGGATGTCGAAGAACTTCCGTTCTGTATAGTCAACGAATATCGATGATAAAAAGCAATCTGTCCAGAAGAGTTGCGTCATTTAAAGAACCCTTTCATGGCGCACTTCCTTTATCGTCAACTTTAGTGATGCGGGTCGCAATTCTTATATGTTGCGCGGCTGCAGTATGTTGGTTTGTGAGTCGACCCGGTCTGAATTAAATCGGAAGGTGGTGCCCTGAAATCATCGGCCATTGCAAAAGATGAGTTCGCCGTTTGCATCCCAGGCTTGGCGGGAGGAGCGCGAAAATCGTCGGTCGCTGCCATGAGAAGGATTGGATTCACTCTTGTGTCGCGATATTTAGCTGGATGAGCCGCAGCAATTTCTCCGGCACATAAACTGGCCATCAATGCCAAGCATGTTAAAAAACCCACGCGAACCGAAGCAATTTTACGTTTTTGTGCTAATTGCATTATATTAATCTCCTGAATGAAACTATCATCCTGTTTGGATGCGAGTGTACATTCAGCGAAATCGAATTCGGGGACTCAAAAACGAAGCCAAAAAGTTCCGAAAAGTTGCAAAATGAGGTAGTTTGAGGCGCATGTCTGAGAACAATTACGAATTTGGCCCTTTCGTGTTTGATGGCGCGCGCATGATTCTGCACAAGAACGGTTCTGCAATAGCAATTGGGTTGCGCGGTGCGGCGCTGCTGCGAAGACTGTTGCAGGCTGACGGGCAGGTGGTTTCAAAAAATGATCTGATGGATGCCGCTTGGAAAGCTGAATTCGTAGAAGAAAGTAATTTGACTGTGCAAATTGCAGCCCTGCGTAAGTGTCTCGGCCGCAGCAAGGATGGCCAAGAATGGATCGCCACGGTGCAGCGCGTGGGCTATCAGTTTACTTTCCCGCAGAGCACAGAGCGAACGTCGATTTTTGCTGGTCTGCCTAACAAGCCTTTATCTTCAATTCAAAAGCCGTCGATTGTGGTCTTGCCATTTGCAAACATGAGCGCTGATCCACAGTTTGATTTTTTTGCAGATGCCACGACGGAAGATATTATCATGGCGCTATCGCGGGTGCGCGAGTTTTTTGTGATCTCGCGCACTACGAGTTTTGCTTACAAGCAGCGCGCCGTTCAAGCCAAGCAAGTGTCACAAGAACTCGGCGTGAGATATCTGCTTGAAGGCAGCGTGCGCGTTGCAGGCACACGCTTGCGTGTGACGGCACAGTTGATTGACGGCCATTCTGGCGGGCACATCTGGTCGGAGCGTTTTGAAAGTGAAATTACTGAAATATTTACTGTTCAAGATGAGATTGCCCGCAGCATAGCCCTCGCCATGCAGGTGAAACTTTCATATGGCGAATTGGCCAGATTGTGGGAGGGGCAGACTCGAAATCTACAGGCCTGGGAGAAGATGGCGCAGGGCCGCGAATTTTTTCTTTGTTTTGACGAGGTCAATGTTCGCCATGCTCAAGCGGCCCTAAAAGACGCTTTATCACTTGATCCGCGCTATACTGGGGCGATGGTTCAGCTGGGATTATGTTATTGGTGGCAAGCGAGGTACGACACATCTGTCGCAAAAGAAACCTCCCTGCGGCTCTGTGACGAACAAGCGCAAGTGGCGCTTGCCGTTGATCCAAATACGGGCAGCGCTTATATGCTGCTGGGCGGAAATGCCTTTTTGCGTGATCAACATGATGAAGCCATAAGGCTTTGTGAAAAATCAATTGAAATTGCGCCAAGTGACTCTTGGGCCATGGCATTTCTTGGTTTGGTCTGCACCTATGGATGTAAAAATGATCGCGCGTTGGAAGTGTTGAAAGCCGCATTGAGACTAAGCCCGCGCCCTATTGGTTGGTATATTGAATCATATGGATTGGCCCATTTATGGCACGGAGACTACGCCACTGCCCAAGCCGCTTTTGAAGAGCAATTGGAGGCATATCCAGATGATGTGAACTCCATGATGCATGTTGCGACAGTCTATGGATTTCAGAAGCGTATAGATGATGCAAAGCGGGTTATCTCTGAAATAAAAGCAAAACATCCCGCTTACCGCGTGACCGAAGTTATGCGCACGGAACGTTATATTGAGAAAATAAAAATCGATAAGGTCGTGTCGGTCTTGCGTGAAGCGGGACTGCCGGAATAAGCTTGCAACTGCCTCACTTTAAACGCGGTGTTATTTTTTACTGCCTAGAGCGGCCTCAATCTTGGCGACATCGATCTTCCCCATATCCATCATCGCATCGAAAGCGCGTTTGGCCACGTCGCCGCCTTGGGCCATGGCTTCGGATAAAACGCGCGGCGTAATCTGCCAAGACAGGCCCCATTTATCTTTGCACCAGCCACAATAACTTTCGCTGCCGCCATTATTAACGATGGCGTTCCAATATTTATCTGTTTCTTGCTGGTCTTCAGTGGCAATCTGAAACGAGAAGGCTTCGCTTTGTTTGATCGCCGGGCCGCCGTTGAGCCCGATACAGGCCACGCCGCACACCGTAAACTCAACGACCAACACTTGGCCCTTCTTCCCGGCTGGAAAATCCGACGGGGCGTGCTGGATCGCACCTATTGAGGAATTGGGAAATGTGGCTGCGTAAAACCTTGCGGCTGCTTCGGCATCTTTGTCATACCACAGGCAAATTGTGTTCTTGTTCATCTGGCTCACACTCCTCGTTCAGGTTGCAAGCCTGATAGATAAATAAGGAATTACGGTGGCGAATCGTGCTGCCAAATCCAATTCAATTTGAGGCCGCAAGCCGTCCTTGTCTGCCACCTTTGCGGCGTTTGCGTAAAGTCAGCGTGGCCATGCGTTCTGGTAGAGTTTCGATAATCTGGTGGCGCGTCGCAGGTTTCATGCCGATCCAGTCTGCGATCTCACCGCGCGTGCGGCCGCAGCCGATACAAAACTGTGTTTCGGGGTCGACCACGCAGACCTTGACGCAAGGTGTTTCAATATCTGGAAAGCGAAAATCATCCATGACTGTAAATCTAAGGCATTGTCCAAATTGAAAAGCAGAATGTGCGCCGCCTTATGGCCAGCAAACGTCAGTTCTTCAAGGTCAAAACACCATTTTCAGATTTAAAGCTGGAAAGTCTGGACAGAAAACTCATGCCCAAGAGAGTGCCAGTCATTGCACCTTCAGGCGCAACCAAAGCGTCAACATCGTCCACATGCACCATATCGATCTCCACGCGGTCGAGTTTGGCGCGGGCGGCTTTGACCATGCCATTGGCCGTGGCCACGGGCACATCGAAGTCAAGAGTATGCGGGCGAAGGCCAATTTTTTCGGCGTCTTCATAGCTCAGCGCAACCACCGTTGCACCGGTGTCGACCAAGACTGAAACATCTGATTTATTAATGTGAGCTGTTACGATGTAGTGGCCGCCATTGCCAGCCTTAAGCTCGGTCATTGACATTAACATGATTGGTGATTGGGTTGGAGGGCTTGCCGAAAATCCTGGCAGGCCAGCGCTTCCAATCAACAAAAATGCTAAAACCAAACTCGGCAACGGGCCAGAAAAACGCATCGCAAACTCCACACTCGTGGAACCAGCATAGTGTTGGTGTCGGTCAAGAAGTGTTCACAGAATATCTAAACTTAGAGACAAGGTTAACCAATGGTTGCCACGATCGCGACCAGCATGCCAAGCTCGGCTATCACTTGCACAGCGCCACACACATCTCCCGTTTGGCCACCAATTAAACGCAGTGCCACGCGCCTTGCGAATGCGGTTAATAGCCCGGCAGCTGCCAGAGCAAATATCCCCGCGTCAGCGCGCGCAAAGGCGCAGGCATAGAGCGTGAACAATCCTGCTGTAAGGATAGCAAACAAGGCCGTGTTGCGGCTGGGGCGACCTGCTAAAACGGAAAGCCCATCGCTTCGGGCAGGGCGGGTGGCCCACATCATATCAACCACCATGGCGCGGGAAAACGCACCAGCTGCACTCAGAATTAACACCACAATGTATCCGGGCAAAACCAACAGCGCCATGTAACCCGAAAGCCGCAATAACAGCGCGATCATCAATGCAGACGCACCATATGTGCCGATGCGACTGTCTTTCATGATCAAAAGACGCTGCTGCTGGTCACGCCCACCAAACAAACCATCAGCACAGTCTGCCAAACCATCTTCATGGAGGGCACCTGTGATCACCAAGCCAAATCCACAGCTCAGGATTGCGGCCATCATGGCTGGCACATGCAACCAGTAGAAGCCCACCAAGCAAAGCCCATTGAGCGCACCAATCAAGGCACCAGCAAAGCCAAAGAATCGCATGGAATTGGCCAAGCTTGGTGGGTCAATCGTGCGCATGAAAGGAATCGGCACGCGCGTTAGAAAGCGCAAACTGACCAAAATTTCTGCAAATGGCCGAAAGCCGCCAGTGTTTTCGGGTCTATTGGATAAAGTGTCGTTCATGACGAATTTTCAACGTGACTTCGGATTATGGAGTGATACAGACGAAAAGACTGGCTCATAAGTGATCTCCACTAGCAGGCCCAACCGACCTCGTGGGAAAAATTCTTGCGGGCTGCCATTCACAGGGAAATTTTCTAACATGACGACTGGACTTCCGTTCGACGATGTTCGCGCTTTGATCAAGAACATGCCTAAAGCTGATATGGAAAGTGCTGAACTCGCCAAGGCCCATGAAGCCCAGCTGACCAAGCCGCCCGGCGCATTGGGCAAGCTTGAAAATATTTCAGAATGGGTGAGCACCTGGCAGGGTCGTCACCCGCCGCGCGTTCAGCGCACGGTTGTTGCGGTGTTTGCTGGCAATCATGGTGTGGTGGCTCAAGGTGTTGCGGCCTATCCGCAGGCTGTGACTGCGCAGATGGTGGCAAATTTTCAAAGCGGCGGCGCAGCAGTCAATCAAATCTGCAAGACGTTTGATTTGGGCCTGAAAGTTTTCGAACTGGCTTTGGAACAACCCACCGCTGATATTACCCAAGAAGCTGCATTGAGCGAGAAGGATTGCGCCGCTACTTTTGCCTATGGCATGGAAGCGATTGCTGGCGGTTGCGATTTACTCTGCATCGGTGAGATGGGCATTGGCAACACGACAATTGCAGCGGCCTTGGCTTATGGTTTGTTTGGCGGCACGCCCGAAGAATGGGTTGGCCCCGGAACCGGCGTTGATGCCGAAGGTGTGAAACGTAAGGCTGATGCAATCCGCCGTGCGGTAGAACTGCATAAGGCTCATTTATCTGATCCGTTGGAGGTATTGCGGCGCTTGGGTGGGCGCGAATTAACGGCCATGGCAGGTGCGATTTTAGCTGCACGCATGGAGCGTGTTCCGGTTTTGATTGATGGCTATGTAGCCACTGCCGCTGCCGCCGTTTTGTTCAAGCTTGATCCGCATGCTTTGGATCATTGCATGGCGGCTCATTGTTCTGCTGAACCTGCGCACAGAAAGTTGCTTGAAAAAATTGGCAAGGTGCCACTGCTTGATTTGGGCATGCGCCTTGGTGAAGCATCAGGTGCGGCATTGGCGGCGGGGATTGTGAAAGCTGCCGTCAATTGCCACAATGATATGGCAACCTTCGCCAGTGCTGGCGTTGCCAACAAAGAATAATTAGGCCGTTAGAGCAATCAATTTGCGGTGGCTGTCTGATTGAATAGACGGCCCCGCCATGATTTCTCCGCGCGGGCCAGAAAGCACACGCTTTGCAGGGAAGGTGCAAATGACTTCAGTGCCCTTTCCCAATTCGCTTTTGATTTCCACGGTGCCGCCATGAAGCTCCATGATGCCCTTCACGATGGATAATCCAAGGCCCGCACCGTCAATGGCTTTTTTGGTGGCCAAGCTGCCGCGCGAGAAGGCCGAAAGCGATTGATTAATTTCTTCCGCAGGAATACCCGGGCCATTATCTTTGATCCGGAATTCAACTGTGCCATGATCTGTGCGCTTTGCAAACATTGAAACATTGCCACCTACCGGCGTAAATTTGATAGCGTTGGTGAGCAAATTGATGGCCACTTGATTGATCGCCCGAATATCGCACAATAGTTTTGGTGTGCCGGGTTCGACGTCGAACAGGACAGAGATATCTTTTTCAGCAGCCGAAATCCCTGTCAAATGACTGGCATGTTCCATGGCTTCCAAAAGATGGAACGGTTCATCGCGCACATCACGACGACCAGCTTCAATACGAGAGATGTCGAGTATATCGTTGATCAGGCCCAGCAAATATTGGCCCGAATGATGGATGTCGCCAGCGTAATCCTTATACGTGGCATTCTGCAATGGGCCGAACAATTCGCGTTCCAAAATTTCTGAAAAACCAAGAATGGCATTCAAAGGCGTGCGCAGTTCATGGCTCATATTGGCGAGAAACGATGACTTGGCGTGGTTTGCTGTTTCGGCTTTTAGCTTTTCGGTTTCTGCACGGTCACGCTCAAGCTTTAGCTCAGCAATCAAAACATCTTTTTGATTACGGTATATAATCATGTCGCGTGCTGTGCCTTGCAATTGCCGGGCAATGAACAAGAAGAAAACTTCGAGCGTAATGATGAGGCCCGCAAGCGAATAGTAAATCGGCCCGGCTTCAAACGCACACCGATAAGCAACGCCAATGGTCATAACGCATGTTCCCGCGATCAAGACTGGCATAAAGTTATTGACCAATAAAAACCGTGCCGCACTGACCACCATAATGGCGGAAATGATGAAGGCACCTTGCAAGGTGTTAGAGAAAGGCCAAAATACAAAGAGCGGAATAATCCAGCAGGCACCTTGCAAAAGCTCGGAAGCAGAAATCATTCCGATCCAATCACGTTGCTCGTGAACATCGCGCGGTTGCTTGAAATAAAGTTGGCAGAGAAAGAGTTGGATCGCGTTGCAGCCCAAGGCGGCAATGAGCCAGGAAAGGGCAGTGACCATGGGCACCCATGTCATCGCCGTGAGCCCGAACATCAACGCCAAAAGCGGCATGGCTGGTGCTAACTGCAATTGGTTGCGCAGGAAAATTTCGAGAATGTCGCGTTGCCAGGGTATATTTGCTTCCGAAGGCAATGACTCTTCGAACTGAGATGGAGCAGCATGTTTGCGAGGTTGGGCAGGTTCGTCAAAATGAACATTTTGACGATTTTCCGGATTTTCTAAAGCAGCGTCCACCAGCATGATCGAACATCCCTATTGAGATCAAGCAGTTTGGTTATCAAAAATTGTCTAATTTCAGATGTTTGAATTAGGTAAATATTGAGACAACATTTGCCTCACTAGCGAGTATCATCGAAAGCAACTATAGAAGCGCGCATTATTCATAAATCGGAAACCATGATGCCTGATGTAACCAAAGAACAAGTGCTTGCTGAGTTGAAGCGCATCGCTGCCCCCGATGGGCGCGGAAATATTGTGGGCGCGGGATTGGTCTCTGAAATTGCCATCCAGGATGGCCAAGTGATGTTTGCGCTGAATGCTGACCCGCAGCATATGAAGAGCATGGAACAGCTTCAGGCCTTTGTGCAAAAAGCAGTCAGCGCCATGCCCGGTGTGAAGAAAGCGATGGTTGCATTGACGGCTGAACGAGCACCTGCGCGTGAGCCTGGCCCCAAAGTAAGCTCAGCACAGAATCTGCGCAATGGCATTCCCGGTGTCAAACATCTGATCGCTGTTGCTTCCGGCAAGGGCGGTGTTGGTAAATCAACGACCGCAATCAATCTGGCTTTAGCGCTCAAATCCATTGGTTTGAAAGTAGCCGTTTTGGACGCCGATGTTTATGGCCCCTCCATGCCAAAATTATTTGGCATAAGCGGCAGACCTGAAGCCAGTGATGCTGAAGGCAAGCGCATGAAGCCCATGCAGCGCTTTGGTGTTGAAGTGGCCTCCATTGGTTTTCTTGTCGATGAAGACACGGCCATGATCTGGCGCGGGCCCATGGTGATGTCGGCACTTACCCAATTGTTGCGTGAAGTCTCTTGGGGCGAGACCGATGTGATGGTGATCGACATGCCGCCAGGAACTGGCGACAGTCAACTCACCATCGCACAGCAAACACCTTTGTCGGGGGCAGTCATCGTTTCTACCCCGCAAGACTTGGCTTTGCTGGATGCGCGCAAGGGCATCAACATGTTCAAGAAGGTCAATGTGCCGCTGCTCGGCATTATTGAAAATATGAGTTATTTCATTTGTGATGGATGCGGCAAGCGCCATGAGATTTTCTCTCATGGTGGTGCAAAAGCGGAAGCTATAAAGTTGGGTGTACCGTTTTTGGGTGAAATTCCCCTCGATTTGGAGCTGCGCCAACGCTCGGATTCAGGCGAACCCATTGTTGTCAGCCAACCAGATTCGCCTCACACAGCGACATATATTGCCATTGCCAAGCAGATTTGGGCGGCGTTGGAGGGCGGTTCTGGACTAAAACCTGCTCCAAAAATCATATTCGAAGCTTGAAACTGTTCCATTTATGCTTCACAAAATGTTAACGGGAATAAGGCTTCAATCGAAAATTGAACGCTTGAGCAAACGATTCGGGCTAGAAGGGATTTTGTAATGTCAAAATTGATGTGGTTACTTGGCATATTGTTGGCTGCGGCGGGCGTTGCCTTGGCATTAATGACAACCCTTTCTCCCGGAAAAATGCAGGCTTATGGCATTTTGCCAGATACGGCTGCCATTCTCTTTGTCGGTGGCGTGTTGAGCATAGGTCTCGGCGGGGTCATTGATGCTTTGCGTGCTGGCGGCAGGGCGGCGCAAAGGGCTGAAACTGTGGGCGCATCGGTCAAAGAACTTCAAACAGAAATCGAATCTGAGACAGCCGCAGATACAGTCGAAGAAAAAGCCCCTTTCCAAATACCAACTCGCTTTGGTCGTAAAGCCGCCAACGCCACCGCAGAGACAGCTGCAGTTGTTGCGAGCTCAACTTCAGCAATAGCTGAAACCACAAAATCCAGTGTTGCAGATACCATCGCAGCCCTTGATGAAGCCAAAGCCGATATTAAAAAAGCATTGGGTGGCATGGATAGCATGACCGCGACCAACGACCATCCTGAACTTTCGCATAAAGCACCATCTGAATCTGCCGCTGCCGTTAAAGCACCAGCCGTCGAAGAACATGTCGCCGAAGCAGATCCTGAACTCTATGTTGTCGAAGAAAAAATTATCCGTGGTCGTCCGGCGCGTATTCTTTCAGATGAAACGGTTGAAGCTGAAACCGACGAGGGCTGGATGCGTTTTGAAAATCTCGAACATTTGAACGAGTATATCGATTCGACTGAAGAACCGGACGCTTAAGCCTTACGCGGCATCAAATCATAAGGGTGTTTCCATCCGGGAACATTTCTGATCCGGTCAAGCCAATTCTCGACCTTAGGATAATCGGCCAAATTAAACGGCAGTTCATCGCCATAAAATAAATAACCGCATAGCGACAGATCGGCAATCGTCATGCGCTTGCCGATAAGAAAATCTTGTGCGCCCAGATGGCCATTTACAATTTTCAAACTGTTTAATACGCGCCCGCGCAAAAATTCTGTGACAGGTGTCTCGCCTGTTTTAGTTAAGGAAATCAAATAGCGCAGGGTTGCAATATAGCCTGTAAATTTGTGATTATCAAAAAGCGTCCAGCGCAAAATCTCGCGGCGTTCATCCTCGCTTTTTGGCCCAAACTTTCGCGTTTGCTCAGCCAGATAATCTAGGATGACGCCCGATTGCGTGATTTTCTTTTCGCCGTGAATGAGAACTGGAACCTCACCCATCGCGTTGATGTTCGCGCGGTATTCAGGGGTACGGGTCTCGCCATTGAAGAAATCCACAAAGACCGGTTTCCATTTCTGGCCCGTCAGTTCGAGCATTAAAGCAGCTTTATAGGCGTTGCCGGATTCACCCATGCAATAGAGTTGATAGTTGCTCATTATCTAACATCCAAAACACTTGTTCTTGCGCCGCGTACAACATCAGAGGCAATTGAGCCTTTGATAAGGCGCTGCACACGGCTACGGCCTTCATCTGACACCACGATGACATTGTAGCTTGAACCAGCCTCGACGATTTCTTCTGAGGTTTTGCCAATCCCGATTTTAGTTTCAACGACGGGTATCTTCATGGCTTTCAACAATGCTCTCGCATTGGCCACGGCTTCATCTGCCGCAGGGCGCGCAGCTTCATCTTGGGCAACAGTATAGAGCGTGATCGGCTCTTGCATAATATGCGCAAGCACCGCAGCGCGGCGGACGGCTTGCATCGAGCGCGACGTACCATCAGTGCAGATGAAAAACCCTTTGCGCTCGCGTGAAGGCCTTGCCACCAAAACTGAGCAGGGGGCCATGGTGGTGACAGTCTGCACTATTCCAGCATCGAAGAAAGCCATGAACTCGCTGCGCCACCGCGAGGGCTCGCCTAAGATCATCAGATTATAGGGACCAAGTTCATATTGATCGAGAATGCCGACGGCCACGTCGGGCGCTGTCTTTAGTTTTAAAACAACACTGCGCCCTGAGGGGCTACGATATTCGGCCTTGTTGTCGCCTGCGGGGTCTCCCCAAGCGTCTTGATGTTCGATTTCACGGGGCCAACTTTCAGCATCAACGCCGGCCTCTTTCAAAACTTCAAGCGCCCGTTTCAAATAAGAAACACCGGGCAATTCAAACCCGGCATCCATCATATTCTGCCTTGCCAAACGCACTTGCAAGCCGCCTGAATGAAGGCCCTGATCAATTGGGCGCACATAAAGAACAATGATGTCGGTATCGTCTGTGGCTGCCAATGCCGCAGCGGCGCGTACGGTTACGAAAGATTCATCGCTGCCATCAATGCAAGCTAAAATACGAAACCGATTGCGCCTTTGGGCGCGCAAATGCGACAAGGTTTTTTGAACCGCTGCTTCTTGGCGATCTGAAAGCTGGGTGCGTTTGAACGGGTTTAAAGCCATGACTCTCCGCGCGGTTAATGGGGCAATAGTGGCCAATAGAATGTAGCCGTCAATAATAAAACGACGATCGAAATGATCATCATCCGGATGCCGATCTTAAAGAAATCAGATCCTTTGAGATAGCCCGATGCGTAAATAATCGTGAAAGCCGGTTGGGCTGCTGGTGTGAGATAGCCGAAAGCTGAGGATATTGCGGTGAGAAAGCCAGCGCGGAGTGGATCTTCGCCTGCCGCAACAGCTGTCTTCAAAACGATGGGCGCCAATACGGCAACGGCAGCACCAGCTGTCATTGTATTAGAAACACCGATGGTCAAAAACGAGATGGCAACATTAAAACCAAAATCGCTTCCGGCGCCGATAGCCGCCATGCCCTGGATCACGCTTCCCGCTACCCATTCAGCAGCACCCGTGGCCTTCATTTCTACGCCGAGTGAAATGGCGGCCGCATAAAGCAAGACCACGCCCCAGTTCACGCCAGCATTTATATCTTCCCAACGCACCAATCCAAATATCAGGAACGCCGCCGTGCCTGCAATTGCAATAACGCCTAATCCCAACTGCGCAGAAAACAAAACCCAGCAGACAATCGTGACCAAGAATATCAGAATGGTCATCCATTCTGAACCGCGCATTGGTCCCTGCATCGAAACCTGAGTGCGCAAGCGGCTGATAGCGCGCGACATATCAACGGTTTCGGGCTTGAATGTGAAAATCAAAAGCAATCCGACAATTGGCAGGCGCGCAATGAACATCGGAAATGCATAAATCGCCCAATGCACATAATCCATCAAGTAACGATTGGTGGCGGGATCAGAAGGATTATAGAAAAAGTCTTTCCAATAGCTGATCATGATTGCATTGCGCGCGCCACCAGATGGCGTGGCAACGCCGGCAATCGAACAGCCATATGAAATCGAAAACAAAATCACTGCCGCAAGATTATGAACCTTCTTGGGGTCATTCGATGTGAGGGTGATCAACGTTACACCTACAGGCAACATCATGGCGGCCACGGTATGTTCACCGATAAATGCTGCAAGCACGCCGCAGACAGTGGTGATGCCAAAGCTGATCCAATAGACGTTGGTGCCCGTCATGCGCACGATCCACCACGCAATGCGCTTGTCTAGCCGCTGCTTTACGACGGCCACCGCAAGCATGAGCGAGCCCATGATGAATAGAACAGAATCCGTCATCAAACTCTGCGCGACCTTTGTGGGATCGACCTTCAGCAAAATCACTTCACCAACGATAATCAGCAGCGGCACGGTGGGAAGGGGCACTGCCTCGCTGATAAACAGCATGGTGGCCATGACCGACATGGCCAATACAATAAGTCCGTTATGAGTAAGGCCCGTGGGTAATGGCAGTGACATCATCGAGAAGCCAACCATCATCGTGATGATGAACCAACGCCGCTTCCACAGCAGCGAAAGATCAATGTTGGAGACCATCAGGCGGTAGCGTTGATAACCTTTGCGGCGGAACCGCCGCAGCTTTGAGGCTGGCGCGTGCGCAAGCAAACTGTCACGGGCAAGAACAAAGCCGTGCGCTGGTGCTGATGCAGGCGTTTCTGTTGTCATAATAGGCCGTTTTGGTGTTTCGCCCTTGGCTGGGCTAGACTATTTAGAACACTGATGGATTCGCTAATTTCATGCAAGAACTTCAACCCGTCCTGAACCTGATTGACAGTGATTTCAAGCACAGTTGCGACACTTTGTTTGAGCTGTTGCGCTTTGCAAGCGTGGGCACCGATCCGGCCTATAACACAGAGTGCACCAAGGCCGCGTCGTGGCTTGAAACCTATCTTCGAAGTCTGGGCTTTGCTGCAAGCCAGCACGAAACCACGGGCCAGCCTGTCGTGATTGGCAAATCCAAGCATGTGGCGGGCAAGCCGAATATTCTGTTCTATGGTCATTATGATGTGCAACCTGCCGAACCTTTTGACCTCTGGACTAGCCCACCCTTTGAGCCAGAACAGCGCAAGGGCGAACGTGGGCAAGATGCAATCTTTGCCCGTGGTGCTGCCGATGATAAGGGCCAACTGTTAACGTTTCTGGAAGCCAGCAAGTCATGGATTAAAACCCATGGCGAACTGCCGTTTAATCTCACGGTTCTGCTTGAAGGCGATGAAGAGGGCGATACCAGTCACCTCGACCGTTTTCTGGCCAAGAACCCGGCATTATTTGACGCCGATATAGTGTTCATTTGTGACACTGAAATGTGGGATAATAGAACACCAGCCATTACCACTGCGCTGCGTGGTTGCATTGCTGAGGAAATTGAAATTCAAGGCCCGCGCATTGACTTGCATTCAGGATACTATGGTGGGCCAGCTGTGAACCCGATCAAGGTTTTGGCCAAATTGCTGGCAAGCCTGCACGATAAAAATGGCCGGATCACCATTCCGGGATTTTACGATGGTGTGAAACCCGTTTCCGCTGTGCGCAAAAAACAGTGGCAGAAATTAAAGTTGAACAAGGCTGAGTTCATGGGCGGTGTTGGTTTGAAACATCCATCGGGTGAAAAAGGCTACACATTGCTCGAACAGCTTTGGGCCAGACCGACTGCTGAGGTGAACGGTATTTATGGTGGTTACCGGGGTGCGGGGGCTAAAACAGTACTGCCTTCAACCGCCACAGCAAAACTCACCTTCCGTTTGGTCGAAGGCCAAAATCCGAAAAAAATTCATGCCTCATTCCGTAAATATATGAAGGCGCAATTGCCTTCTAACTGCAAAATTAAATTCACCGATCAAGGCGGCGACAGCAGCGGCATCAGCGTTTCGGAAAACAGCCGGTGGGTGAAAGCGGCAAGTGTTGCTCTTGAAGCCGAATGGAACAAGGCCGCAGCACTCACAGGCTCTGGCGGATCCATCCCTGTGGTGCAAAGCTTTCGAGAACATTTAGGGTTAGATTGTTTAATGATTGGCTTTGCGCGGCAGGACGATGCAGTCCATAGCCCCAATGAAAAATATGATGTGGAGTCCTTTCACAAAGGCATGCGAAGCTGGGCACGCCTGATCAATGAAATTGCCAATGGAGATCATAAATGAGCGTCGATAAAGTTTTGGCCACCGCAGAGCAGGGTTTTCAGGCCAGCATGGACAGGCTGTTCACATTGCTGCGCATCCCATCAATTTCCACTGATCCGGCATTTAAGCAACATTGCTCCGCAGCAGCTGAGGTCTTGGTGGCAGAGCTAAAGGCGATGGGCTTTGACGCAGCCGCTCGACCAACTGGCGGCCACCCGATGATTGTCGCGCATTACAAATCAAAATCTGCCACTGCAAAAACGCCGCATGTTTTGTTCTATGGACATTATGACGTGCAGCCCGTTGACCCTGTTGAGCTTTGGCACACCAAGCCTTTCGAACCGACTTTGAAAAAGGACAAAGATGGGTTGGAGCGCATTCATGGGCGCGGCACAGCAGACGACAAGGGCCAGTTGATGACTTTCGTGGAAGCGGCCAGAGCCTGGATCGCCACCACAGGATCAATGCCGATTAATGCCACATTCTTGATTGAAGGCGAAGAAGAGTCTGGTTCGCCTTCCTTGATCCCGTTTCTCAAAGCCAACAAAGCCGAACTCTCCTGCGATGTGGCCTTTGTCTGCGATACCAATATGTGGGACGAAAAGACCCCAGCCATCACCACGCGTTTGCGCGGTCTGGTACATGAAGAAATCACCATCACTTCACCGTCAATCGATTTGCACTCAGGCATGTATGGTGGTGCGGCAATGAACCCAATTAGAGCGATGTCGAAATTGATTGCAGCCCTGCATGATAAAAATGGGCGTGTGACCATCCCCGGATTCTATACTGGCGTTTCTGAACTTCCTAAGGCAGTGAAGAAACAATGGGCCTCACTTAAATTTTCAGAAAAGAAGTTTTTAGGCGCGGTTGGTTTGAAATCTGCAGCAGGCGAAAAGGGCCGCAGCGTGATTGAACTTATCTGGTCCAGACCTACCGCTGAAGTGAACGGCATTTGGGGCGGCTACACCGGGGCAGGGGGTAAGACCGTGATCCCTTCCAAAGCCCACGCGAAAATAACTTTCCGCTTGGTTGGCAAGCAAAATCCAAAAAAGGTTTTGGCTGCATTCCAGGCTTTCGCAAAGAAACAAATGCCTAAAGATGCTGTCATCACATTCTCTGGCCATGGCGGCGGCAGCCCTGCATCCGAGATTTCTGAGGACAATAGATTCATCCAAAAATCTTCGGCAGCACTTAAAGCAGAGTTCAAAAAAGAGGCTGTACTCATGGGTTCCGGCGGATCAATTCCCATCGTGCGCTGTTTCAAGGATATTCTTGGAATGGATTCAGTATTGGTCGGCTTCGGCCTCAATGATGATGCCATTCACAGTCCCAATGAAAAATATAATGTCTCAAGCTTTCAGCGCGGTATAAAAAGCTGGGTGCGGATTATGGGCGCTTTGGGTGAGTGATCTCGAGCAGAGATTACGACTCTATTTCAATACGTTAAATGTATTTGATCTTAAAACGGTTGAGAGGATGTTTGCTGAGGATGCAATTTATGTTTCGAGCGGATTGAACAATCAAAAATTGGGCCGCGCCAGTATAATAGCCTCGTTCAAAACTTATTTTGAAGAATTCGCAGATCAAGTTTCCGTTGATGATAATATTAAGTTGATAGGGCCAAAAACGTTCAGCTCAGATTGGCGGTTGAAAACAACGAGCGTCAAAACAGGAAAATTGATGGAGCGTTCGGGAACGCAGGTAACAACATTCAATGAAGCAGGATTGATCGTGCATGTTGAAGTGCGCGATCAAACTTGATCATCCAATCTTGAAATCTGTTACATGAGCGGGGGGCGTGTGGCCCGCAATCAACCGCGGATCATCCAGCGGTTTCAACATCGTCGTCACCATTGGAATAACGCCAGCCCAGAGAGGCAAAGCGTAATCTTCTTCATCATCGCCCGGTGGGCCGTTGCGCACTTTGGCTGAGATTTCGTTGAGCTCTAGTCCCAGCATCGTCGTGGCCTTTAATTCTTTATCAGTCATCTTGCGCAAAATATCCCAGCGGCCAGGATAAAGATGTTCCATGAAATTCTTGAGACGCATTTCCTTCTCGTCGCGCTCCTTCACTTTGAACGCTCTGCCAAATGCCATCACCGACCGGTAATTGCAGGAATGATTGAACCCCGAACGCGCCATGACCATGCCGTCAAAAATTGTGACATTCACACAAACCTGCGCCTCTTCCGAAGCTTCCAACATGCGGCTGGCGGCAGAACCGTGCCAATAAATATGATTACCCTCACGCCATTGCAGAGTGGGTGTGACATAGGGTGAGCCATTAAAAACATAGGCAACCGTGCACATCGGCTGAGCGTCCAAAATCGGATGGATTGTCGCCTCATCATAATGCGCGCGTTTGTTCAGGCGTTTCACGCGGGTGCGTTCAGTTGGAGTTTGGGTCATGATGTTCCTTTCTGAACATTAAATGACGCGAAAGGGCTGCAAACAAAAGTGCCAAGTCAGCTAAAAATTGAGAGTGCTGGTCGCATATGTATCAATTGTCATTCTTCCTTGCGGAAAACCGCACAGATGCGAGAGCCGTGTTTTCCACATGAATGCGCCAGCTCAGAATTCCAATATTAATCAGTCCACTGACTATTGAAAACCAAACCAATCCAAACGCTAATGGCAAAATAAAAATTTCGGCAACCACCACTGCGTAGTTGGGATGGTTCAAAAATCGAAACGGCCCGCGTGCCACCAATGTTTCACCCGGCACCCGAATGATCCGCGTCGTCCAGCGCGAACCGAGCGTGGCGATCACCCAAACGCGTAAAGCCTGCAAAACCGCAAACATCCCGATCAAATACCCGTTTACGGGTTGGGAAGGGGCCAGCCACCATAAGCCCAGAATCCAAGCCGTGTGAAAGGCGACTATGATTGGATAATGCGCAGCGCCAATTTCATATCCACCAGAAGCCAAAAGCTTCGCCGTGTTGCGCCTCGCTAAAACCAATTCGCCCAAACGCTGTAACGTGACCAATGCCATAATAACGATGGCCCAATTCATTCATGCACCATTGTCATGAAGCTGGCGGTGAAGCCGGGACCGAGTGCACCGAGGAAGCGGCGGCCAGAAGGTTTTTGTTTCAACGCTTCTTTGAGAACAAACAAAACCGTTGGCGCTGACATGTTGCCAAATTTTTTGAGGATGGCACGTTCATTTGACAGCGCGCCAGTTTCCAATCCAAATGCCGGCTCCAAATTAGCAATGACTTTCGCGCCACCGGGATGGAAGCTGAAGTGGTCCATATCTGCCACGGTCAAGCTATGCCGCGCCAAAAATCCATCCGCGGCGGGGCGTAAATCTTTTGAGGTTAAATCAGGAATATCGCGGGAGAAAATTGCCCCAAAGCCTTCAGGGTCAACCCGCCATCCCATGACATCAATTGTTCCAGGCCACGTGTGCTCGCCTGCAAATTCAATGGCCCCAAGGCTTCGTGTTTCGCCCGCGCATAGTACTGCAGCGGCAGCACCATCCGCAAAAATCGCCGTGGCCACAATGTTTGCTTTAGTCATTTCATCTAACCGAAAAGCCAAAGTGCAAATTTCAATGACCACGATCAAAATATTTTTGCCCGGTTGAGCAACAGCCAAACGCGCGGCCAATGACAAACCTGACATGCCGCCAGCACAGCCAAGACCAAACACGGGCACACGCTGCACGTCAACGCGAAACCCCATCTCCACCAACATGTGTGATTCAATAGAAGGAGTGGCGATGCCAGTCGATGAAACGGTAACGATGGCATCAATATCGCTGGCTTTCAAATGAGCTTCAACCAAAGCTTGCTCTGCCGCTTCCCTGAAAAGCACTTTCGCACCTTCCATAAATTTCTCCGTGCGTTCGGGCCAGCCGCGCGGCTGTAAAAACCATTCCATCGGACAAACCGAATGGCGGGTTTCAATCTCACTATGCATGTAGATTGGCAGCAACCTGCTTAGCGCATTGCCCATGCTGCTAAATGTTTTGGCCGCCTGTTCTGCAATGGCACGGGTTTCAAAAATATAAGGAGGAACGGCGGTGGCGAGACTTAGAAGTTTGGCTTTCATGTGGATTCCAAATTACTGATGACAATTTAAACGTACGCTTCAGTAAGCTGGATTATTCACCCACCCGTCACACTCATGTGACGTGACAAAGCTGGCTTATTGTGATTGCGATCAATGATGAAGTCATGGCCCTTGGGCTTGCGCGAAATCGCTTCCAGAATGGCTTGGTTTAAAGGCCCATCACTTTCAGAAGCGCGAAGGGGTTTACGCAGATCTGCTGCATCTTCCTGGCCCAAGCACATGAACAAAGTGCCAGTGCAGGTCAGGCGCACACGGTTGCAGCTTTCGCAGAAGTTATGCGTGAGCGGCGTAATAAAACCTATGCGTCCGCCAGTTTCTTTCACCCGCACATAGCGCGCCGGGCCACCTGTTTTATACGGAATGTCTTCGAGCGTGAACTGATCCATTAATTGCGCGCGAACTACAGACAGCGGCAAATATTGATCGGTGCGATCACCATCAATATCACCCAAAGGCATT
>CAXTKN010000013.1:0-20922 GCA_964244805.1 uncultured Aestuariivirga sp. | reverse complement strand
CGCTGATGTGTTGACCTGAATATTCTCAAACCAAGATACTTCAAGCGGAACACCAGCATTTCGTGGCAATGAGTTCGAAAGAAGATTGGGTTGAACATTCATGACGCTTATTCCACTAAAGAGACAATCATTGTTACCTTGGAATTGCACATAAGCCAATTGCTAACACATCGGCTAAAATTCAATCGAAAACTGTCCAGCGCTGACATTCGGAATTTCCACAACAGCCTGTTCCCTGCTGGCTTTTATTTTCTGTACGTCACTACCCGGTTGAACGATTCTACATTCAACTGGATCAATTGCACAAATGAGAAGACGCTCCGCGCTCCGTTCCAAATTAAAACTGAGTCGTGATGCCTTGCCCAGAGTTGGGTCGATCCAGACAATCGCAAGATTTAATATTTGGGCTCCCACTATGCCTTCGCCAGTAACTGACAATATTTCAGGCGGTGCAGTTTCCGAGTCCATTGTCACCATCACATTGAGAAATTCGGTTGTTTTCGTTTTGTTTTCTGCGATCTCAAGACGCCCCCAACCTTCTTCACCATTGGCCGAAGGTTTCTGTGCGTCAAACTGCTGTGTGCCAACACGGTGCCCCTTTACCAAACGCATCTCAGCTTTGGCAGGAGAAATATTTTTTAAAAAAAGCTTGCCATCATACTGTCCGCTAAAAATTCCACGGCTTTGAGTGAGCGTTCGGCGGGTATTGACGATCGTTGCTGTGCCGTCCATCCCAATCTCGGGCGGCTCAACACTGTGCAGCAGAAACACCCGCTCAAAGTTTTCCGAAGTCGGAATAATTCTATCACGCACCACAAACACCAACGGATAATTTTTATCATGAGTTTGAACCGAAAGCATGGCTCGATGTACAAGCTTTACCTTTTTGGAATCATAGGCCGCAGTGATATCGCCTGAAATGTAGGCATAAGACTCATCAGTTGCTGTCCCAGTGGCCAACACCTTCGCCATGCGGTAACCATTTTCAGGATTCAGCAACACATCCAAATTTGGCGGATGGTTCTGCCCCTTGTTCGGCCATCTCTGCCCACCATCATTGGCGCGAATGCCTGCAAGAAATGGTTTTTCATCAGGATCAATAATCAACAACCCATTGCTTGACACAGTCTGTTGGTAATATTCGAGCCAATGTGGTTTTGCATACCAGGAATTGGGACTGCCCTGATAAACGCCACTCGCAATAGCGAGAGGCCCACGATAATAAATTTGAAATGTGCCAAAATCTTTGCGCTGATGATTGCCAATAAAATAGTCACCAATCCGCATGTCGACTAAACCGTCGCGACTTTCACTCGGCCCCAACTGCCAACTGGTGCGAAACAACATCCGGTTCGCCGGTTCTGGCGCATGCAAAATACGACTTAACCCAAATGGAAAATTTGCCGCCCTTGCGCGTTGTTTCAATTCCGGCTGAACCGCAATAAATTTAATGACCAATTCTTCAGCAGACAGACGATCAAACTCATGGAAAGGTGCTTTATAGGGTTGGTCCGCGGGCGCTTCCTTTAATCCATCTTCCGCCATGGAAAGCAAATTCGGGTCACCATAAAGCCCACCAATAATCGCAAAGCTAAACCGTAATTTTCGCGCACGGCTTTCATCATCAAGATTGTCGCCACTGCGCAACATTCGCCCATCGGGGCGCAACGCGTGAATCCATTCATAAGGCATCTTTGCCAACGCTTTGTTGAAAACCAATTCGCTTTTAATGGCGCGCAACATCAACTGCGCCAGACCAAAATGCACATGCCGCGCATAATAGACACCGTTGAGGTCAGCAATCCCCGGAAATAGAAAGTCAGCAACTGCCACATAGTTGTTTTTAAGCAACCGTAACACATCACTCAAAATTTCGGGATGTTCATCAGCCAGCGCTATCCCGACCGCCAAATGATTACCGAGTATTGATCCCTGCGCTTCATGTCCAACCAATGAAGCAACAGGCTCGCGCACGGGAAAACCAGATCCATCTTTGCCATTTGCCAATCGCACAAAGTGGTCAAAATAAGCTTTTTTATCATCCTCGGTGAGCTCGGTATAACACCAATCATAGACGCAAGCGCCTTGGTGCAATTCCTGCAGCCACTCAAATTGGAAATTTTGCTTTGCGTCAATCATAGCAAGTTCAGCTAAATTTTGAACAATGGCAGCGCGGGCTTTGGGCAAGCCCGAAACCTTATCGATGGCACCTGGTTCCATCACGCTATAAAAGGCCAAAGTCATCGGCCTCGGCGCATTGGTGATAGTTTGCACTTCCATCGTCATGAGTGGATTTTTGAAGCGCGCGCGCAACCCTTCGACGTCTTCAGCGGTGAAATAGAGCCTGGGATGCAGGGGCAAGGGCAAAGCAGCTGACGCGAAGTTCAATTGACTGAGCGCTGCGCACCAAGTCGCAGCAATCTTTGTAAAGTCGCGGCGGTTCATCACATTCATCGTTAAACCTCAAAGCTAAGAAACAATGTCTGAGCTTGCCAAGGCGCACTATTTGGATTTTTTCAACAGCGCCGAAGCCAGCAATCCTACATAGCTCAAGTTTGAGGAGAAATAACGATGGAACAAACGTCGGGGTTCTTGGGCCATGCGGTAGAACCATTCCATGCCAATTTTTTGCACCCAAAGCGGTGCCCGTCGAACATAACCAGCAAACACATCTACCGAGCCGCCAACGCCCATTAGAAATGGCACGCCAAGCTTATCCTTATGCGCTTTCATAAATCGCTCTTTATGAGGGCTCGGCATTGCAATAAACAGACAGTCCGCCCTCGTGCTTGCAATATCGGCGACAATTTTTGCTTCTTCATCTGGTTTGAAGTAGCCGTTACGAAGGCCAGCAAATTTGAGTCCGGGATATAACGCAGTCAGATTTTCGGCCGCCTTTTCTAAAATTTCTTGTTTGGCGCCCAAAATATAAGGTTGGAATCCGTTCTTCGCACACAGCGCGACTACGCGTTCCATCAAATCAATGCCTGCTACACGCTCCACTTTGCCTAACCCCAGCAAACTACAGCCCCAAGCAACGCCAATGCCATCAACATTGATCAGGTCGCTATCAAGAACATCTTGCCGTAAGCGGTCATCGCTCTGCATGTTGACAATCTTGGCCACATTCACGACCACGTGCTGCAGACGCTTACGCGTGATAATAGCATTCTCCACCAATGCTAAAGTTTCATCCATGCTCAATAGATCAAGAGGAGAACCCAAAAACTCGACGCGCCGATGACGGATATTCTCCGCCATCTCGCCTGAAATCTGACTCACTAAACTATTCCTTTGGTGATTAAGGTCAATACCACGCGCGTGAGAATACTGTGCAATCGACAGCGCGGCTATAAAAATATAATTGAAAGTTAAATTATGGCGCGCCGGGGCTGACAGGACGAATTAAGCTGGCCGTGCGCTGTTGAGTAGAACCAAAAATACTGCCAGTCAAAAAATTACCGGATTTGTTAGCGGACGAAACAGTATCATTACCCAATTCCGAAAGGTTAGTTCCGCGTCCGCCGCCGTCAAAACCACTACCGATCGCGCTTGCCGATCCGCTGGCTAATGCGCCACCGCGACCGCCACCGGTCGATGCAATTAGAAGGTTACCAAATGCCTGCGAAAAGCCCGCTAATGCTGCGGCATTTCCACTTTCGGCAACGGCCTGCTGGATAGCAATTGCAGCCGGGGCGTTGTCTTTGTTGCAAGAAGCCGCAGCTTGCCCCATTCCAACTCCGACAGAGAAAGCCTGCTTGTCATTCAAGCCCGATAGCGCTTTGGCTAAATTTGTTCCTTGCGAAGCATCGGCGACCAAGAGCGCGCGCACATTGCGAACCAGATTTCCACCACCATCGGCAAATCCTGCAAAAAACTTGGCGGGGTCTGTCTTCAATTGATCTGGAACTGTTTCAATGCTGGCTTGCTGCACACATGCTTTAATTGCGGGACCTGCGGCCACAATAACGGCCCCCGGGGCGTCTTCCGCCAACAGGTTTGTTGATAATGCTGTCGTCAAAACAGCACTTATGCTCATAAAACTCAACAACTTTAACATGGCCGTCCCACGTAAATAGATTCAGTCATAAAACTGTAACACATTATCAGAAAAAATTCTAGGGGCAAAAATGAGTCAAAAGAATCATCTCCTACCATTCGATACAACCAATGAGGTTAAGGCCTTGTTTATCTAACCTTGATTTTCCGCACCTATCTGCAGATTTCGTGATGGCCCAACCTTAGGAAACCATAAAGCATATTTCCCAAAAAACCGGTTTGTTCCCTTGCAAACGAACCACGAACTGCATAAACAGTTAATGGGATATATTAATAAATAGTTAATAGCGTGCGAGTTGGGGTCGAGGAGAAATTTTTTGCGGGAACGAAACAATTCATTTGTAACCATGTGCTTGGCACTTGGCCTCGGTTCATCGTTGTTGTCTGCTTGCTCTGGCAGTGGGCTTCCTCAATCTGGCCCTTCAACAAGCAGCATTGTAGAAGGTACAACCAAGCCTACATCAGTCCCGTATGAGCTCGTGAAGCTTGATGGTGATGTCGCAGCGAAACTTCATTATAAAGGCACTAATTCTCTTGGCCAAACTTTCGGCATGCACCGCCCGGCAGCTAGTATTCAATTCGGTGTTGGTGATCTTGTTGGTGTGACTATTTTTGAATCCGCGGGCGGGGGTCTGTTTCTACCTGCAGAGAGCGGAAACCGCTCTGGCAATTTCGTACAAATTCCGGATCAAACGATCGATAAAAACGGCAATATTACAGTTCCATACGCCGGTGCTGTTAAGGCTGCGGGGCGGTCTGCCGCAGATATCCAGCGCAGCATCCAGAGCAAACTGGCAAACAGAGCCATTGAACCACAAGCTGTAGTGACGATGAAAGAGCAGCGCTCGGCCTTCATCTCTGTTCTTGGTGAAGTTAATAACCCCGCGCGCTTGGCATTATCAGGCGGTGGCGAACGTATTGCGGACTCATTGGCCCGCGCTGGCGGCCCAAAGGCCAGAGGTTTTGAAACCACTGTCACTGTCCAACGCGGCGAAATACGCGGAACCGCGAATTTGCTTGATGTCGTTAATAGTGAAGATAACAATATCTATTTGCAACCGGGCGATACAGTCTACGTCAAGAGCGAAGCAAGAACATTTTTGGCATTCGGTGCAACCGGTGAAAGCGGTCAGTTCGATTTCTTGAAAGAACGCATAACACTAGCCGAAGGTATCGGCAAAGCGCGCGGTCTTCTTGATGACCGCGCAGAACCAAGCTCGGTATTCCTTTATCGGCTTGAAACTCGTGATCGCGCCAAGTCCATTGGCATCGATATCAGCAAATGGGGTGATTCAGACACCATACCTATTATCTATTCTCTGAATTTACGCGACCCCTCAGGCTTTTTCGTTGCAGGCCTCGTTCCAATTCAGCCAGGCGACATTCTCTACATCGACAACGCGTCAAGTGTGAACTTTAACAAGTTCCTGTCGCTTGTGTTCAATGCAACGAATGTTGTGCGCAACGGTCGACTAACCGCGAATGGACTCTAGAGCCTTTTGACTGTTCTTAGAGAGGTCAAAATTGCCCTAGTCGAGAATCATTCCCAATTCTGCACGGCGCTGCAAAAGGCCGCGAAGTTCAGTTATATTTTGCGGCGAGTTGGACTTTAGATTATTTGCTACCAACGTTCTGATTTTTGGCGGCAGCCTAATTAAAAGCTCTGCAGTTTCATTGATCAATCGAGCATTCAACATGCGATTGACGTCGTTGATCGTGCGCTGCTGCAATGCAGATGGCAATGCATCAAAAACCCCAAATGCCAACCAAACCCGCTTTCCGATGATCCAGCCTTCGCCAGGTGCATGGAGAAACGAATTTTGCAGCAGTGGCAAGGCTGCCTGCATGCTTCCACCATCATTGATGGTGAGCCAATATTCAGCAAGATCTACAAACCCATCATCAACAGCACAGCGCCGAAAATCACCGACGCTATTTTTAAGCCCCTCAAATGCCTTGGCTATTGCAGTGCTACCCAAACTTGATAATGCAGTTTCCGACAATCGCAAATTCAGAATAACTCTTGCTCGCAACGGCTTAAGAATACAGGATGTAGCAATGGGTCCACCATCTGCACTTCGTAGCACTGCAACAATGTCTTTTTCATCAAACTCCGATCCCGATATGACGGCATTTGCTATAGTTACAACTGGCGATTCACTTTGAGCAAGTTGAAAGCGCCACACGCCCCAAGCCAATCCCACCAATGCCACGCAAACATAAATGAGGCGGAAAATGAAATTCAAATCAGAGGCCTTCTACAAATTCATTTTGCACTATTAAGTCCCATAATAATTTGAATACGACCCCATACCCTCATATCTCTGGATTTCTTTTTGCTTGGCGCCAGACAAAATTACACCGAGTACGCGGCTTAGAATCTGCGGATTATTTCCAAAAGCCTGCTTCACAAGCTTAACGGGTGTCTTACCCCACGCGACCAGATAGATAAATTTATCGACTAACGTAGCAACGGCCTGCACGTCGTGAACAGGGACGACAGGCGGCAAATCTAATAAAATCAGATCATAAGAACCACGCAGACTTTCCAAAAGCTTTGGCAGAGCGTTAGCAGATAAAAGATCATTTGTATTTGCAACAGCCATCGCAATACCAGCGGGTATAACATCAAATGATGGCGCGGGGCTTGTGTGGAGCACGTCTGTGAGCGTGCCCTGCCCTGTTAAAACATGGAATAGGCCCTGCTCGGTTTTAAGATCAAGCCAGCGGGAGAAAGTGGGGTTGCGCAGGTCGCAATCAATAACCAACGTGCGACGTCCAGCCTGAACGCTGATCAAAGCAAGATTCATCGTCAGCGAACTCTTGCCTTCTTCTGCAAGCGAAGACGTAATCCCAAGGACTGTAGCTCTTGATGTGTCTCGTGCAATTCCCAATTCAACGCTAACCGAACGCAAAGTTTCGGCATAGTGTGATGTCGGCTGAAGTTGAACCATTCGAGCAACATAAGGAACCGTATGCGGCAATCCGACGATCCCTATTGGCGTTCCATCAATCTTCGATATGATTTTAGCTTGCGGAGCACGACGACCACCAAAAACAGGCATTCTGACAAGCGGCAATATTCCAAAACACTTTAAACCTAACTCATTTTCAATGGCCGCCGTCGTTCTAAAGACTGAATCTGTCCCTTCGCGCAACAAAGCAATTAATACGCCCAGCATTGCCCCCAACAATGCGGCCGCTGGCAAGATAAATTTAATTTTTGGTTCGCTGCTATCTGCCGGTGGTGTGGCAAAAGTGATCACACGTACAGCTGTATTCGGAAAACTCTGTTGCTGCGTAGCCCCCAAAAACCTTTCATAGAGATTTTCATAAAGAGCATGATACGACTTTGCGACAGTCTCAAGCTCGCGCATTTTGACAAGATCAATATTCGTTGCAGTCCAGCTGGTCTGCAACTCTTTCATTTGATCTTCAAGCGAAGCCAAACTCGCATTTGCAATTTGCAACTCGCCCGCAATCGACTCGCTCACACGAGAAAGTTCAGCTTGAATGGTCTGTCCCAAATGCTCACGTTCACTTTTAACCTTCAGCACCGCAGCATGACCACTGCCAAGCTTCAGGCGCAAGTCTTCATATTCTTTTGTCAAAGCAGCATTCTCTTCTCGCAGCTTGGATAGAACATCATTCTGAACTTCATTGGGCATTGAACCAATACGGGTTGGATCAAGTAGAATTTCTTCAACACGTTTTTGCTTTGCTTGAGCTTCAAATGTTTTTTGTTTGGCAGTCGAAATTTGAGTGTTGAGTTCAGTAATTTTTTGTTCGTCGATTAAACCCTTCGAGGTATCCACAATACCCTTGGCTGTTTTGTAAGCCTGCAAATTGTTTTCAGCTGCATTTGTCCGCGCCAACAAATCATCTAGCTTGGTCTGCATCCATGTAAGTGTATGTTCTGAAACTTCAGTGCGCGTGCTCAGTTGATCATCAATATAGGCTTCAGCTAAACTATTTGCTGTATCAGAGGACATCTGCCGGTCACGTGAAGTGAAAGCAAGTCTAATCACCAAAGAAAGTCCAACGCGGTCAACCGCAAAATTTCGTTTCAGATAATCAACTGTATTCGCCCGTTTGATTTCTTTGCTGACTGTAGTTTCTTCGGCTTTTGAACTGCCGGGAAATTTAGCCAACACGCCTTTCAAAAATGAACCCGTTTGATTAAATTCAGGCTCATCATAGAGTTTTTGTTTTTTAGCTACGTTCTGAAGAAGCTCTTCCGATTTCAAGACTTCAACTTGGCTGTCGATATAAACATCCTGCTTTCCAGAATCGAACGGTTGTTTATTCTGATTGACAAATTGATCCGGTGTGTGATCTTCAAGAATGAGCAAAGCTTCGGCCGTGTATCTAGGCGGCGCTAAAACGCAGTAGACCAGAGCAGCTAAAAAAATGGCTGCCGTGGTCATCAAAATAAGAAAATAGTGACGGCGAATAAATCCCGTGCAAGCTTCTAAAAACGATTTGAGCGACAGATCATCGATGCGCGGTTGGAAATCATTCAGATCAGACCGCATAAGAATGTTTTTATTCATTTAGTCCGCAAACCTCGAAAAAATACACTTACCATCTATTTTACGTAATAAAAATGCTCGAATTTGCGATACCGCAAATAAAACCGTATCTAGATTAATGCTCATCTGTTTTGTGGACGGTGGCCTTGCAATTGCGAGTTTAGCTGAATTCATTTTCAATGACCACATCATGCACAGGAATGAAGCTTTTTTTGGATTTACCGCGAAACTTTACCCTGTCTCTCGATTTGATCGTCGACGCAAGAGCAACAGAGAAAAAACCAACAATCGGTACAGAATAACCAGCAATCAAGAAAGGGAAATCAACGATAGAGTGTATCATTGCGACTGTAAAACTGGCCACCGCAACAATGGGCAAAAGCGATCCTTTTGTATCTTTCTGATATAAACGAAACAACAAAAAGCCAATTGCGAACACAAAAAAGAAAGTGGTGGCCGCGACCACGGGAACTCCTAACTCTATTGCAAATTCAAGATAGCTGTTGTGGACGTGGTCCCATGAGTTGGAAATTGACAACCCATCAGGCCTGATTTCCGGAAAAAGCCATGAAAAACTGCCAGGCCCCATACCAAACCAAAAATTACGTCTGAGCAATTCTTGAGATGCCGAAAAAACAGCCGCCCTGCTCTGGTCTGTCAGTCCGTGCTCGGCCAGTCGCCGGCTAAATTCAGCACTGAAAAGCCCAAATACAACCACTGCACACAGTGTTGGTAAGATTATAAGCTTGCCAATGTGCAAATCGATCCCTCGTTTTCGAGCGCGCATGGCACTATAAAGTGAAATTGAGCCAACCAATGATATGAGCGAAAGAACTGCGCCCGCCCGAGAGCCCGATAACGCAACGCAGGCCAACATGAGAAATGTTGCAAGCCATTTCAGGTAAAGCATACGCCGATCAAAAGCAGAATACTCAAATGAGTTAAGCCCTTGTTGTCGCAAAGCCAGAAGACACCAGACCACGGCGCCAAAACCAAAATAGTCTGCGGCGGTATTACGGTTTACAAATGGCCCGATAACATAGCCTTGATAACTCGGTCGGACGGCCCACAGCACGAAATCAGGAAACCAATAGGCTTGAAAAAGGCCTAATAAGGCGTATCCCAATGAAGACCACGCCACCACCCAAATCAACCTTTCATCAAAATCCCCACGTCCCCCAAATACAAAGCCTAAGCTGACAGCCAACATGATAAGTAAAAGATTGCCAGACTCGGCTAAAGAATTGCCGACGCTAATCCACCTCAGATTGAAATACTGTTCAAATATTTGCGCTGGCCAGAAATATCGAGTTATGAAGCCTGATTGAGCGCCGTAAACGAGAAACAATAGACCCACGCCGGTAACAAAAACCAAGTTTAATGGATTTGAACTTCGACTCTGCTGGCGAAATTGCCCCAAGATCAGTGCTATGGCCATCAACATAACCCACATGGATTGAAAAAGCGGGTCAACAAGACCGAAGGGCAGTGGAGCAAACGCTACTGCGCATAAAAAAATCATTGCACCTATTTTGACAGCTATATTTTCGGTTTCATCCATCTGCAGCCGAGCTACCTTTCATTCATTAAGATCAGCCAAATTGATGATAGTTTCTGGCTCAAAAGCCGTCACTGTGATTAAAAAAAAGGCCAACTTCCAAATATCTTGGAAGTTGGCCCCCGATTCAAAATGTAAAACGAGTTTTTCTTAAACCTGTTATACGACGATCAATGTATCCAAATGCACACCATTGATTGTAACGTGGTCATTGCTCACATCTGTCCACACGGTGATTGAGTTAGTTCCATTTGTGAACACGTCAGCATGAAGATCAACTGTGTTTGGATTACCATCAACGCCCAATGAAATTGGTCCGCCGACGATTGTACGCAAAGTTTGTAGTTCATGAGCAGAAAGCAAGGTTGCTGTTGCTGCTTGGTCAAAATGCCAACCAGCACCTACCAAGTTCAACTGATCACCAGCGTCATTGCCAAGCACAAACGCACCAACAGTCGCGCGGTTGTTGCCAGCCACAGTTCCGGTTGAAAGATCAGACTGATTTTCTTGACGCATTTCAGTCAAACTAGATGTTACAACCTGATCGGTGTGGATGTTCTTGTTCACTGCAACAGCTTCAACAGTTGAAACCGCTTTACCTGTTAGATCGATGATGCCACTTGCAGAGAAGTTTGCATTGATGGCATCAAAATCTTCGTTGCCAGCATAAGTCGAAGTTGTGGTTGCGCTTTGAGCTGCGTTCAAAACGAAAGAGGATACTGCGTTTGGAGCAAATGGATTTGCAATTGTTGTCCAAGCGCCTTGGAAGTCGGCATCACGCCAAACTAATACGTCATTGCCTGTGCCGCCGCGCAGGAAGTTATGGCCGAGTTCGCCGTCGAGCCAATCATCGCCTGCACCACCAGCAAGACGGTCGTCACCAGTGCCGCCGTTTATAAAGTCAGCGCCGTTACCGCCAACCAGAATATCATTGCCGGCTGCACCAAAAATATAGTCATTCCCGTTACCACCATCGATATAGTCACCACCTGATGTTGATGTGGGGCCTGTGTTCAGCGGGTTACCTGCCGCTGCAATATAGTCGTTTGCTGCTGTCCCTGAAATAATCGCCATTTTCCGTCTCCATGAGAACTTTGTTCTCTCTATAGAAGTTTCTATCCACCATGATCTTTAAAATCCGCCCCCGCAGATCAACCAGAGATATTTACCATCCGTTAACCGATGAGTCAATAAAATGGATATACAGGCTGCATCTATAAATTTTTAAACTAATTGGTTGCAAAAAATAAAATTTATCTTTTTAGTTGATAATAAAAGCATGAAACTAAACTTTTAATAAACTTTTGCACTCGGAAACAGAACTTGAACCGCTGTATAAACAAGAATTCTGAAATCGAGAAAAAGTGACCAGTGGTTAATATACCAAAGATCATGCTTGACCCGATTTTCCATCAATTCTAATTCCTTCGTTTCGCCGCGATAGCCATTCACTTGTGCCCACCCGGTAATGCCCGGTTTGACGTGGTGCCGAAACGCATATTCTTCAATCAATTGCCCGTAGTGATCATCGTGCGAAAGGGCGTGTGGTCGCGGCCCTACCAAAGACATCTTCCCGCTTAACACATTCAAAAGTTGCGGAAGCTCATCAATGCTTGTTCTGCGAATGAATGCTCCAACTTTTGTTATACGCGGATCACCGCGGGTTGCCTGCTTAACATCCGCACCATTTTCTTGAACGTTCATTGATCTAAACTTGAAGATACTAAATGCCTTCCCCCCAAATCCTTTTCGGTATTGCCTGAATACAATTGGTTGGCCACTTTCAAGTAAAATCGCAAATGACGTGACGAGAAATATTGGCGAGAGCAAAATCAAAGCAATCAAAGACACAGCTATATCAAGAACACGTTTCTGAACTTGTTGAAATTGCGTGAGCGGCGCAGAGTTTAACTCATAAGCATCATAACGACCAAGATTAAGATAAGGATTGACCGCAAATTCGCGATGTCGATCACTCGTCATCAAATACATTGGAACAGGAATGCGTGAAAGATGTGTCGTCATTTTTTGAATTGATACGCTGTCACGCCAATCGCAAGATAACAGAATCGCATCATACGCTTTCGCTTCAAGCTCATCCAAAGCTTGTTGCACAAAAGAAAAATTTGTTTGCCAACCCGAAGCGGGCTCGGGAATTGCTGACGGCTTCAGAACCTTCATGCCGCGAATTGAAACACCAGCCCATTTCAAACTATCCGCAAGGCTCGCACTGTGAATATTATCGCCGACCAAAACCAACATTACAGAAGTTAACGAAAGTCGCTGGCGCTCCATGAGATAACCAATGCCGGTCACAAAAAAATAGTGTCCGCTTATGACGATCGGAATACCAAAAACTAAAATGACAGCAAATGAGCCTCGAGAGAAATCATCCGTTGTCTTATCAAGAAAAACCAACCACAGTGAAAGTGATACACTGGCAATCCATGCCGTAAAAACAAGGCGCGGCTTTCCCAGTCTCAAACGCAATGATGCCGCGGAATATGCACCCTGAAGTGCCAAAATTGCAAAGTACACAAGGGCCACAGTAATGCTGAGCAAGTATAGTGCGTTAGTATGAGGTGGCCTGATTCCCAACGTAAAATGATAAGCTTCGGTGCCACCAATAAAAACCAAACATGCCAAAATAACATCAAGCATGGCTGCAACGGCTTGAACAACCGCAACACTCACCCTGACGACGGACTGTTTATTGTCCAACTCTTCTTTCAACACGCGCAAACACCCACATTAACCAGAACGCCTGCCCCCAGAGCTATTGCCTTACACTTTGACACGAACAGCACAAAATGAAAAACAAAAAAACGAACTGCTAACCATAGCTTAAGTGACCTTGGTTAACTCACAAAAAAGAGTGTCTAATTTCATTTGAATTCAACAAATTGACCAGCAGAGCGGTTAGGAATGGCGACACGATCAACCCGCATTTTGTCGAAATTGTCAAAATGCTGAAAACTTGATTGAACAGAATGACTTGGGGCGATTTTGAATTTTCCATAAAAAGTCAAAACGCTCCAACAACATTTAATGTCACGACAACAAGATCTAGAAAATTTTAGTGGTTTTAGTTACTAGACCTTAATTCCTAAATGTTATCATGCTCTCAGAAATGGGAGTTTGGGAAGATGGGGTTCTGGAAAACCAAAGTGTTTGCAGCTGCAATCATACAGTGTGTTATTTCTTCTGCAGCCCAAGCAACTTCGCCAACTGCCCAACTCGATTATTTCTTTGGAAAATCTGAAAGCATATTCGTTGAAACAACAAAATTGACAATGGGCCCTCTTGGCCATGCGGTGCTGTGCACGAAAACTAAGATTTCATGCGAAACAACCAAATCCGAAGATACCCATCAATTTGTGACCGATCAACAGCACGATCTTCTTGTGAAAGTAAACCTTTCTATTAATCGCAGCATGAAACCACGCAGTGACTCTATGAGCGAAGGCTTCGGCGATACGTGGACAATTGGCGGAAAATTTGGCGATTGCGAAGATTACGCACTTACAAAACTTAACGCACTGGTTCAACAAGGCCTCCCCCAATCTGCCTTTCGAATTGCTATTGTTAAAACCCAAAGTGGCGAAGGTCATGCACTTTTGGTAGCCCGTACCTCTGGGGGAGATATGGTTCTCGACAACCTTTCTCCGAAAATAGTTAGCTGGAATACCACCAATTACAATTGGTTGATGATTCAATCCACCACCAACAAACGCCAGTGGATGAGCATTGATGCAAAGGTAGCACCAAAACCAATTCCTGTTTCTTAATCAAGAAATTCAAAACCTGAGCACTATTACCAATAAGCAAGCTTTTGCATTGCACCAAACAATTAATTGATACATTATAGCACAGTCTTAGTCGTTGGCACTCAAGGGACAGACGCTAAGATCGTTATAAAATGAAGGAAATATTGTCCGCTATGCCATTTAACGGTCCGTTGTTTGTTGTCGGAATGCCCCGCTCTGGTACCAAGCTTTTACGTACACTTTTGAACCAGCATCCGAACATTTCCATTTTGTCGGTTGAAAGCGAATTCTTACCAAGCTGGCAAAGACGTTGGGCCAGTTTTGGTTCACTTTCAGAGCGGGCTAATTTCGAAAAATTTTATAACTGGACGACCAAACTTACTTACTTTTATCTTTACCGAGAAGAAGTTGGGGAGCAAATTTCTGCACGTGCATGGTTTGAATCCTGCAATGGCAAGTTTGATATTGCAACAGTTTTTGAAACTCTTGCAAGACACGATACCGGAACCGCAAAAACGACTGACGTAATTTGGGGAGATAAGTCTCCGAGCTATGTCAGATCAATCCCTTTGTTAAATAGCATATACCCGGACGCCAGGTTCATTCACATCGTTCGTGACGTTCGTGATTATGCAATTTCATTGAAGCGTGGATTTGGCAAAGATCCGTTGCGTTCAGCACAGCGTTGGTCAGAAGACGTTCATGAGGGCAATGCCCAGGGAAAGCGCTTGGGCGACCGTTACAAACTCGTTCGCTATGAAGAACTGGTTGCCGCTCCAGAAATTACACTAAAATCCCTCTGCACATTCTTGGGAATTGATTTCACAAGCGATTTATTGCGTCTGAAAAAGCCAGCCGAACAGGAATTTGAGCAACAGCGCGGTGCGGGCACAGGAAGATTGGACATTATCTCAGACAACATCTACAAGTGGCGCAATGAGAAGCAAACAAAACTGGTGCGCGAAATAGAGGCTCTTAGTTTCGCTACTCTTGAAGAAATGGGCTATGAAGTTGATCCAAAAACACAACCAAGGCGCCTCAGTGAATATTCAATGGCTGCGAGACAGTTTGCTGATGGCATCAACATTCTCCGCAGCAACACCAGGTTCGAGTTCTTCGAAGCCATCAAGTTTTATGGCCGAGCTTATTGGACAGGTGCCCCTAGTCACCTCTTTAGAGCAAAAAAACATCCACCAAAATAACCTTGAGTCGCATCTGTTTCATGCTTAAGCGAATTGCAGCAACAGGTTCGTCGGATCGAGCGGTTGCGCTGGTTGATCAAGGTCTTTTGGCAATCACCCGCTTCATTGCCATGGTTGTATTCGCCCGGACATTTCAGCAAGATATATTCGGCGAGATCGCTCTGGCCGTAACCATGAGCTATGTCGCTGTAGGCCTTAATCGCGCGATCGTGGTTCTGCCTTTTGTCTTTGAGTCCGGCTCATTCGAATTGGCGAAGAAAAACAGTCCAAAGTGGTTGACGGGAACGTTGATCGTTGCCGCCATATTCACATCCCTCCTGTTACTTTCTGCTTGGCTTTTTTATCAAGATCAATCGACATATTGGCTGGGAAATGCAGCAATATGGTCGTCTTATCTTTGCCCCTCTGCAATCATCTACGAATATGTGAGACGTCAAGTCATCCAAGAGCGCAATATTAGGCTTAGTATTGCTCAAGTTTTGACTTTCAATATTCTAACACTGGCGCTTTTGCCCAGCGCATATTATTTTGCTTCAGTTCCCCTCGCGATCGCCAGTTTTTCGGTACCATACATCATCGGCGCATTTGTTGGTTTGCAGCTTTGGAAGATCAACCCCAAATTAGACTTCTGGGGTGCCGTTGCATCTTGGAAATCCCATATTAACATGTGCGTTTGGGGATTTGCAGAATATATGGCGGATCTCTCAGTTGGCTACGGACTGGGCGGCATTGCATCGGCCTATTTTGGACCAACAGGCAGTGCTGCTTTCGCCGCAACGCGAAATGTGGTGGCTCCGATTTATGCCATTACATCCGCACTTGGAACAGTTGAACCTCCGCGCTTTGCCCGCCAACTGAATGAAAAGGGCTTGAATGGGTTGCGCGCCGCGTTCTGGTCGGCAATGATATTGCACATAATACTCGTTGGGCTAACGGGCACTGCTGCGGCTCTCCTGGGCGACCAAGCTTTGCACTTAACTTATGGTGCAAAATTCAACGGTCACACGGGCGAGCTACATCTTTGGGTTATCGGTGCCTGTGTCTTCGCACTGTGTCAACCATTTGGGGCTTGGCTCCTTGCCGTCAAAAAGCCACAACTGGTTTTTTACAGCAAGGCCTTTGGCGGCAGCGTTGCCGTTATTCTCGCTTTACTTTTGCTTTCATCATTCGGCTTAAAAGGCTTGTTGGCCGGAATGGTAGCCGGGCAGATTGCCAATTGGTTTGGACTATTATCGTGCTGTCTCTATACTTCGCTGTTGCCTTTCAAAAATGCCGGTCGAAGCTCTAAAGACGTATCAAGTGTATAATCAGTTCTGTGTAAAAGCCGTGGTGAGACCGCGCACAATCCAAGACTGAGCATATAAACCACAAGAAAGCGCGGCGTTTCTAAACCAACATGCAAAGACATCTGCACAATTTGCACACCCAACACCATTGCGCCTACAAAAAAAAGCTTTTGAGTGGTTGGATCGTGTGCGTTCTTGACTCCAACACAACATCGACCCAAGGCAAGCGCATTAATTAAGACAAATAATATCCCACCAAACAGTCCTAATCGGTAAAAAATATTGACCACACTCGAATGCTGACCGCGGAAATATTGTGTGTCTTCCAATGAAACTGGTCCATTCTGCATCAGATCACCTTCATTCATTGCAGAATTACGCAAGTTTTCAGCCGACCTTTGATGATAAGGGGTTCCAAATCCCATACCAATAGAGTCGGTCTCCCAAACCATCGACCAGTTATTTGTCCATGCATTCAAGCGCCAAAGCGTGTTTGCATCGTCTTTGAATTCGCTTTTATTAAACATTCCCGATGTTAGAACAACATGCATCGCCAAAATTAACCCGCAGACTGCAATCGCTCTTAGGAACAATGTCGTGAACGGGAACCAAGCGATCATCAATATTAGAGTCAGAATTGTCCCAGTTTGTGCATTAAACAAAATGCCGAGTTTCAACACATGATAAAGGACTGCTGATACCAGCAACATGCCAATAAAAGCCCAAGATCCGGGGTGCTGCGCAATGTAACAAGTTGCTGAAAGCACAAAAATAAATGCTAAGATCAACTTGTCGAGGAAGAATTCATACTGCACCCATTCAACGGTGCGTGGGTCTCCTAATAGTTTTGAAGTGACAAGATCTGCAACAATAATTCCTGCGCACATCAACAATCCGTAACGCCCAAAAAAATTAAATATAGCTACCTTGTTCCACGCCCAAAAACACAAAGATGCATAACCCAACGGCAACCACAAAAATATGAAGTAAGCCTGTCTTCCGATAAACTTCTGTTCCACAGGCCACAGTGTAAATCCGTCATAATATCCCATAAAACTAAGGCCAACGACGAACAATCCAAATATGACAAACATCACATTTAACGCCAGAAACAATTTCGTCCAAGCATCACTTTTCAGCATCGGCGAAGCAACGATAAAGCAAAGAAAAACAGCTGCCAAAAGGCCAAAACCGACCATGCTGCGAACCATGAAAGGTATCCCAGAGCTAACGGTCAACAAAGAGAGAAACGCAAACCCAAATTGATTTACCGCAGCCATGCCCCGCAACTTATTTACAATCGGCGGCATGTTATCTCCATACTAGCTAGTTATTAAACTTTTAACTGAATGGGCTGCGTTAAGTCAATTTCAAAAAAGTCGGTCCGCAGACCATTAAACAATTGCAATATACGTCTGCAATGAACTAGTTGAGTGCATCTGATTGGGGGCAACAGATGTCTTGTGATTAAGGCTAGATTAAAGAGGTTGTTCCTTTGGTACGTGTACTAACCATTTTCGGCACCAGGCCTGAAGCCATAAAGATGGCACCCGTCGTTGGAATGCTGAATAAAACAAAAGGCATTGAACATTTTTGCTGCGTAACGGGCCAACATCGTCAAATGTTGGATCAGGTCTTGGACACGTTCCACATCAAGCCTGATCATGACCTCAATCTCATGACCAAAGATCAAACCTTGGCCAGCATAACCACCGCTGCGCTCAACGGCATTTCCGAAGTAATTTCAAAGTGGCACCCCGATTGGATCGTGGTCCAAGGCGACACGACAACTGCCTTTGCAGGCGCACTCTCAGCATTTTACAACCGCGTGAAAGTGGCTCATGTCGAAGCAGGCCTGCGCACCGGGGATCTTCAATCACCATGGCCCGAAGAAGCCAATCGCCGGTTTGTGAGTGTAGTTGCCAATGTGCATTTTGCACCTACAAAAACCTCTGCCAACAATCTTCTGAAAGAAAATATTTCCGCTGATCAAATCGTAATAACCGGTAACACCGTGATCGATGCTCTGCAAAGTGTTGCTGGCCGTTTCGAAACCGATCAGGCCATCAGACAAAAGCTAGATACACAATTTAATTTCCTCGACGGTCGTAAAATTATACTGGTCACAGGTCACCGCCGCGAAAATTTGCAAGAAGGCGGCCTCATCAATATGTGCCAAGCCTTGAAAGAAATCGCAGCGCGCGGCGATGTTCAAGTTGTGTTTCCGGTGCATCTTAATCCCAACGTTCAGAACCAAGTGCAGGAAGTTCTGAATGGAGTTCCAAACATTCACCTCATCGACCCGTTGGAATATGTGCCCTTCGTTTACATGCTGTCGAAATCGCATCTGGTGGTGACTGACAGCGGCGGTATCCAAGAAGAAGCCCCTGCTCTTGCCAAGCCTGTATTGGTCACACGCAATACCACCGAACGACCAGAAGCAATCGAAGCTGGCACAGCATTGCTGGTGGGCACAAGCAAAGAAGAGTTGCTAACTCACGCCAATAAGTTGCTTGACGATGAAGCCGAATACAAAAAAATGGCAACCGCCCAGAACCCATTCGGTGACGGCAAAGCCTCTGCGCGAATTGTCGAATATCTTTTAAAAGGGAATAAATCGTAATGAAGTTCAACAAAATTTGTGTCGTCGGTTTAGGCTACATTGGTTTGCCCACGGCCACAGTATTTGCTGATCAAGGAATTGCAGTTCATGGCGTTGACGTGAATGAGCGTGCTATAAAAGAAATTAACAGCGGCAACCCACATATCACGGAACCAGAATTAGATGTGATCTTACGCCGTGTCATTTCTGCCGGCAAATTCAAGGCATCAACCAAACCAGAAAAGGCTGATGCCTTTATTCTTGCCGTTCCCACACCGTTCAAAGATGGCTTCATTCCCGATATTTCTTATATTGAAAAAGCCGCCCGTTCGATCGCACCAGTGTTGGAACGCGGCAATCTGGTCGTGCTGGAATCAACTTCACCGGTCGGCACCACAGAACGCTTGAGCGAAATCCTAGCAGAAGAACGCCCTGACCTCAATTTCCCACACACCAACATTGGCATCCCCGATGTTCATGTGGCGCATTGCCCTGAACGCGTGTTGCCTGGCAAAATTCTTTATGAAGTTGTTCACAACGCCCGCATCATTGGCGGCATTACGGCAGAGTGCGCCAATGCCGCACTCAATCTTTACCAGCTTATCAGCAAAGCCGAATGTCACATTACAAATGCACGCACTGCGGAACTCTGCAAACTTTCAGAAAATTCATTCCGCGACGTGAACATCGCCTATGCAAATGAGCTCAGCTACATCTGTGATTCACTGAAGATCGACGTATGGGAATTGATCCGCCTTGCCAATCTCCATCCACGCGTCAATATTTTAAGGCCTGGCCCCGGCGTGGGCGGCCACTGTATCGCTGTTGATCCGTGGTTTATCGTTGCGGCCGATCCTGCAAACGCCAAGCTGATAAAGTCAGCGCGCGAAATCAACAATCGCAAGCCACACTACATCGTCGAAAAAGTAAAGCATGCGGCAGAAAAATTAAAATCACCACGCATCGCCTGCTTGGGACTTTCCTATAAAGCTGACATCGATGATTTCCGAGAAAGCCCAGCTCTTGAAATTGTTGAGGCAATTGTTCAGCAAAAACTCGGTGAGATCAAAATTGTCGAACCTCACATCAAAGAACTGCCAAAGGCTTTGCAGGGTTCGGAGGCCACACTGACGTCGTTGCATAACGCTATTCGTGATTCGGATATCGTCGTATTACTCGTGGATCACAAGGCATTCCTGAAGTTCGACCGCGAGATGCTGAAAGAAAAAATAATCATTGATACCCGCGGAGTCTGGTAAAATATGTGCGGTATTGCTGGTTGGTTTGCCAAGCTTGATCCCAAATCAGCAAAGCAGCGTCTGGGCGCGATGCTTGATCCCATGTCGCACCGAGGCCCAGACGGTGTCGGCAAATATATTTCTGAAGGCGGAATTAGAAAGCCAACAGCAGGCTTAGGACATTTACGTCTCGCCATTATAGATCTTTCGACCGGCGACCAACCGATGAAAGATGCAACAGGCCGCTATACCATTGTCTATAACGGCGAGCTTTATAACTATAAAGAATTGAGATCAGAGCTTCAAAGCGCTGGCGTTAAATTTAGAACAGCATCTGATACCGAAGTGGTGCTTCTGAGTTACATCCATTGGGGCGAAAAATGCTTGTCCAGATTGCGCGGCATGTTTGCCTTTGCGGTTCATGACACCACCAAGGATGGCCTGTTTTTGGCGCGTGATCGTTACGGCAAAAAGCCTCTGTTCCTGTATGAAAACCACGAAGGTTTGTTCTTTGCGTCGGAAATAAAAGGTTTGCTTGCAGTTCCGGGTTTTGAACGCCAACTCGATTTCAACTCCGTCCAAGATTATCTCTTGATGCGCTATGTGCCATCACCCAACACATTCTTCAAAGGTGTAAGCAAGCTAAAGCCAGGCCATTATGCCACGTATCGCAATGGC
>CAXTKN010000012.1:20358-21843 GCA_964244805.1 uncultured Aestuariivirga sp. | reverse complement strand
AACAGTGGCGCGCGTTAAGCAGACTCTCTCACGCGAATATCCGGGCCTCACATTATCGCTTCATGCGGCTTCGGATTGGAGCACCAACCCTTCTGCACTTGCGGCCTGCAAGGAAGAAATCAGCAAAGCCAATGTCATTGTCGCCAACATGCTGTTCATCGAAGAGCATGTGCAAGCCATCATGCCAGCGCTTGAAGCACGGCGTGCCGATTGCAAAGCACTGGCCGTGTTTATGTCGGCAGGTGAAGCCATCAAGGTGACAAGTCTTGGTCGTTTCCAAATGGGTGGCCCGCAAAGCGGTTTCATGACGCTGCTGAAAAAACTCAAAGGCAGCAAGGCTGAGAGCGGTTCATCGGGCGAACGGCAAATGAAAATGCTGCGCCGCCTGCCTAAAATCTTGCGCTTTATCCCCGGCACCGCCCAAGATGTGCGAGCCTATTTTGTAACCATGCAATATTGGTTGGCTGGTTCTGAAGAAAACATTGCCAATATGGTTCGCTATTTGGCGTCACGCTATGTGCCCGGCCTCAGCGATACCTCTAAGCTTTCTGCTCCGCGCAGTTATCCCGATGTTGGCATCTATCACCCCAGCCTTCCAGACCGGATGTGCGAAGATATTAAAATGCTTCCCGGGACAGCTAAGTCTAAAGGCACTGTAGGATTGCTTTTGCTGCGGTCATATGTGCTTTCGCGCGACACTGGACACTATGACGGGGTGATTAAAGCGTTCGAGGCCAAAGGGCTTCGCGTTATTCCCGCATTTGCTGCTGGTCTTGATTCTCGCCCGGCGATTGAAGCCTACTTTATTAAAAACGGTGTCTCTACTGTTGACGCAATCGTCTCTTTGAGTGGCTTCTCGCTCGTCGGCGGCCCTGCTTATAATGACGCGAAAGCCGCTGAAGCAATTTTGGCGAAACTTGATGTTCCTTATGTCGCTGCCCACCCGCTGGAGTTCCAAACGCTGGAGGAATGGGGCGCTTCAGACCGTGGTTTGCAACCTGTTGAAAGCACCATCATGGTTGCAATTCCTGAACTTGAAGGTTCAACTGGGCCAATTGTGTTTGGCGGTCGCTCCAACGGGTCATCAATTGCTTGCACAGGTTGTGAGCGCGCCTGCGTGTTCCCAGTCTCCAAAAGCCGTGAAATATTTGTGTGCAGTGAGCGCGCGGATATGTTGGCATCACGCGTTTCCAAGCTGGTCTCCTTGCGCCGCAGCGAACGCGCTGCTCGCAAAGTCGGCATCGTCATTTTCAACTTCCCACCGAATGCTGGCAACACTGGCACTGCGGCTTATCTTGCGGTTTTCGAATCGCTTCACAACACGCTCACAGCAATGCGTGATGGTGGATATTCGGTCGTTGTGCCGCCGACGGTTGATGCGCTGCGTGATTCAATAATTATCGGCAATAGAGAACGCTTTGGCGCCATCGCCAATGTGGCCCACCGCATTCCAACAGATGATCATGTGCGCCGCGAAAAATGGCT
>CAXTKN010000012.1:0-20258 GCA_964244805.1 uncultured Aestuariivirga sp. | reverse complement strand
ATGTCAGGTAGCTGCTGGCCAGACCGCTTGATTTCAGATCTGCCAAACCTTTATCTTTATGCATCAAATAACCCATCAGAAGGCATGATCGCAAAACGCCGCAGCGCTGCAACACTGATCAGCTATTTAACACCGCCCGTTGCCCACGCAGGCCTTTATCGCGGGCTTGTCGATTTAAAGGCTTCGATCGACCGCTGGCGCAAACTGGCCCCCGAAGATACCCGCGAGAGCGCATCGCTGGTTGAATTGATTCAAGCCCAAGCGTCAGTTTTGGACTTTACCGATGCAACGCCTGCTTGGCCCTATGATGAGCAAGACTTGCGTGTGGGCGCGTTGGGTACGGCTATTCTTGAACTTGAATATACACTCATTCCACATGGTCTGCATGTTGTGGGCGCAACACCAAGCGATGAAGAACGCGCCGATATGCTCATGGCGGTTGCTGAAGCTTCCCATGGCGTTCGCCCTGAACGCGCCTCAATTAAAGCAGTCGTCGGTGGTCAATCAGTTGCAGTAGCAATGGGGTTGAGTGGCTTGGAAGCTGGCGAACCGACTGAGGCGATATTCAAAGAACTCTCCGCCACTGCAATCAAACTTGGCGAAGAACACGAACTCGCAGGCATGCTGACAGCACTGGATGGGCGCTATGTGCATCCGGCTCAAGGTGGCGATCTCTTGCGCACCCCTGAAATTTTACCGACGGGCCGCAACTTGCATGGCTTTGATCCCTTCCGTATTCCCAGCGCTTTTGCTGTGAAAGATGGTGCAGCTCAAGCTGAAAGACTTCTGGCCCGCCATACCAAAGATGGCAATGCCTTGCCAGAAACTGTGGCGATTGTTTTATGGGGTACGGATAATCTCAAGAATGAAGGTGGCCCCATTGGCCAAGTTCTCGCTCTTATGGGTGCAAAACCCCGCTTTGACAGTTTCGGCCGCCTGACAGGAGCTGCTTTGATCCCCCTCGCGGAGATGGCACGTCCTCGCATTGATGTGGTGACAACGCTATCGGGCATTTTCCGTGATTTATTGCCATTGCAAATTAAATTAATAGCCGAAGCAAGCTTCCTTGCTGCGAATGCTGATGAGCCGCTGGACCAGAACTTTGTGCGCAAACATGCTCTCGAATATCAGCGCTTGCATAATTGCGATATGGAAACAGCGTCACTCCGCGTGTTCTGCAATGCCGATGGTGCGTACGGTGCCAACGTCAACAACTTGATCGAAAGCAGCAATTGGAATGATGAAGACCAGATTGCTGAAACCTACACCAATCGCAAAAGTTTTGCTTATGGTCGCAACGGCAAGCCATCACAACAAAAAGCGCTGCTCAATGCCGTCCTCGGTACGGTTGAATTGGCTTATCAAAATTTAGACTCTGTTGAACTTGGCGTGACCACTGTTGATAATTATTTTGATACGCTGGGTGGCATCAGCCGCGCCGTGCAGCGTGCTCGGGGTGGTAAATCTGCTCCTGTTTATATTGGTGATCAAACATCAGGCCAAGGTGCAGTGCGCACACTCAATGAGCAAGTAGCACTTGAAACCCGCACCCGCACATTGAACCCAAAATGGTTCGAAGGCATGTTGAAGCATGGGTATGAAGGCGTGCGTCAGATTGAAACACATGTGACAAACACCATGGGTTGGTCAGCTACGACTGGCCAAGTTTCACCATGGGTCTACCAAAAAATTTCTGAGACCTTCGTCCTCGACGAAGTGATGCGCAATCGCCTAGCCGATCTCAACGTTACGGCGACTGCAAAAGTGGTGAATCGTTTGCTCGAAGCGCACCGCCGCGATTATTGGAAACCAGATGCTGCCACTTTGGAAGCCCTGGAGCGAGCCGGCGAAGAGCTGGAAGATAAATTAGAAGGCGTTACCATGGAGGTCGCAGCATGACATTGGTTCTTGATCGGACACCCACACATAAGCGCCTCGATGGTGCCGGAAGTGTGCAAGTGCAGATGGATCCGAACTTGGATATCGGCACAGCAAAAGTGTTTTCCGTCTATGGAAAGGGCGGGATTGGTAAAAGCACAACATCTTCAAATCTCTCGGTTGCCTTTTCAAAATTGGGTAAACGCGTGTTGCAAATTGGCTGTGATCCCAAACATGATTCAACCTTCACACTGACCAAGCGTTTGGTGCCGACTGTTATTGACATACTCGAAACAGTTGATTTCCATTCGGAAGAACTGCGTCCCGAAGATTACGTCTTCGAAGGTTATAATGGCGTGATGTGCGTGGAAGCCGGTGGCCCACCAGCTGGTACAGGCTGCGGCGGTTATGTGGTCGGCCAAACTGTGAAGCTGCTCAAAGAGCATCATTTGCTTGATGAAACGGACGTTGTAATCTTTGACGTGTTGGGCGATGTGGTTTGCGGCGGCTTTGCATCTCCGCTGATGCACTCGCATCAGTCTGTGATCGTCACAGCTAATGATTTCGACTCGATTTTCGCGATGAACCGCATTGTTGCAGCCATCACCGCGAAAGCAAAAAATTATAAGGTGCGCGTTGGTGGTGTGATTGCAAACCGGAGCAAAGACACGGATCAGATCGACCGCTTCAATGAAGCCATTGGCTTAAAGCTGTTGGCACATTTCCCTGATCTTGATGCCATTCGGATGAGCCGTCTCAAGAAGCGCACGTTGTTTGAAGTTGAGGAAACACCAGAAATTCTTGCGGTACAGAATGAATATATGCGTCTTGCTGCGCAACTTTGGGCGGGTGTTGAGCCACAAGATGCAAAGCCGATGAAGGATCGTGATATATTTGATTTCTTGGGGTTTGATTGATGTCCACACCTTATCTCAATCGCCGCAATGAAATAGAAACCTACTTTGACCGCACAGCGGTCAAAGCATGGGAGAGGTTGACCTCAGATGCACCTGTCAGCGGTGTCCGCGCACGGGTCAGAGCCGGCCGCGATGAAATGCGGGCGACACTACTGTCTTATCTGCCACAAGACTTGCGTGGAGTTACGATCCTGGACGCAGGCTGCGGCACCGGGGCCTTAGCAGTTGCTGCCGCCGAACGCGGTGCAAAAGTCACAGCCATTGATCTCTCACCACAGTTGGTTGCCGTTGCGCGCGAACGTTTGCCTAAACATCTTGATGTCACATTCTTATCGGGAGACATGCTTGACCCAAGCATGGGCAAGTTTGATTATGTGGTGGCGATGGATTCAATCATCCATTACCCAACCAAGGATATGATCAGCATCATCGAGGCTTTGTCGCGCATGGCGAACAAAAGGATGATCTTTTCCTATCCACCGCGCACCCTTCCGCTGGCTATTCTTTGGGGCGTGGGCAAGCTTTTTCCGCGTGGCGATAAGTCACCAGCCATCGAACCTCAACCACCCAAAAAATTGAGGAATGCCTTAGCAAAAATTGCAAATATAAAACTTGGGCGCAGCCACCGTGTTGCCACTGGTTTTTACATTTCAGAAGCTCAGGAGCTAGTCCGCGCATGAAGCCTGTGGCAACTTTATGGCAATCAATTGGGACGCGCTTTCTGCCCTTTGCAGATGCAGCGACCGAAGAGTTTCCTCTGTTGCGTCTCTTGCGCCTCTCACTGTTTCAAGTTTCGGTTGGTATGTCGATGGTGTTACTCACTGGCACCTTGAACCGTGTGATGATTGTAGAACTGGGCGTGCCTGCTTGGCTGGTGGGCTTGATGGTTTCATTGCCCTTGTTGTTTGCCCCGTTCCGCGCGTTGATAGGGCATAAATCTGATACCCATCGTTCCGTGCTTGGTTGGCGCCGTGTGCCATATATTTGGTTTGGCACGTTGCTGCAATTTGGTGGTTTTGCAATTATGCCATTTGCGCTGATCCTGCTTTCGGGCGATAGCCACGGCCCAGCTTGGATTGGTCAGGCAGGTGCTGGATTGGCGTTTTTGTTGGTCGGCGCTGGCATCCACACAACACAAACAGCTGGATTGGCATTGGCCAATGATCTTGCACCAGCGCATGTCAGATCGCGCGTTGTGGCGTTGCTTTATGTTACTTTGCTGCTGGGTATGGCAGCCAGTGCGGTTATCTTTGGAGGGTTGCTGCAGCACTTCACGCAAATACATCTGATTCAGATTATTCAAGGTGTGGCCGTAACAGGCGCAGTTTTGAATTGCATTGCGATGTGGAAGCAAGAGCCTCGCAATCCGCGTGTCAAATCTGATGATGAGCCGAGCATTGGTTTTGCAGAAGCTTTTTCGGAACTATTGAAGCGGGGCCGTGTCGTGCGTTTGATGGTTGCACTTGGACTCGGAACAGCCGCCTTTGCGATGCAAGATATACTTCTGGAGCCTTTTGGCGGGCAGATTTTTTCCATGGGCGTGGGACAAACCACTTGGCTTAATGCCTTGACCGCAATTGGCACGGTTTGCGGTTTTGCAATTTCGGCCCATCTTCTAACGGCGGGCGGTGACCCATGCCGCGTCGCTTCAATAGGCGCATTGCTTGGGATATTTGCTTTTGCAGGCGTAGTTTTTGCGCCTTCGGTGAGTTCAGTTCAGCTCTTCTCTGCGTCCGCAGCCTTTGTCGGCATGAGCAATGGTTTTTTTGCTGTTGGCATGTTGACTGCTGCCATGGAGCTTGCCGGAAATGATGCTTCCGGTTTGGCTCTGGGTGCATGGGGTGCTGTGCAAGCGACAGCCGCAGGTCTTGCAGTGGCCTGCAGCGGCATTGTGCGTGATTTCATCAGCAACTTTGCGATGCGCGGCGAGTTTGGCCATACCCTGCAAAGCAACGCCACGGGCTATTGCTTTGTCTATTCCGTTGAAATTTGTCTTCTGTTTGTAACACTTATTGCCCTTGGCCCGCTTGTTCGCGTGCGGGGGAATTCACCACAACCAATGCCGAACGCAAAGTTCGGTCTAGTTCAACATCCTGGATAATTAGCGAGGGAGCAACCCATGTCTACAAACTTCACTTCATACATCGATCTAGCACAGGTTATTCTTTATGTGTTTTTGGGCTTTTTCTTGGTTTTGGTTTATTATCTTCACCGGGAAAATAAACGTGAAGGATATCCTTTGGAAAGCGATCGTTCTGGCGCTATCACAGTTCAAGGTTTTCCGTCGGTTCCAAAGCCCAAAACCTATCTGCTTGCAGATGGTTCGACTGTGCAAGCACCGCGTGCCGAACCGTATGATAGTCGTCCCGTAAATGCCACACCGTCTGCCAGATTCCCCGGTGCTCCGTTGGTACCAAATGGCGATCCTATGACTGCTGGTGTTGGCCCGGGTGCCTATGCGGAACGTCGCGACATTCCTGACACCACTGTTCACGGCACACCAAAGCTCGTGCCGATGCGCGCCGCGCCTGGCTTTTATGTTGATCCGAAAGATCCAAATCCGATCGGTATGACCGTGGTCGGAGCAGACGGTGAAACAGGCGGCGTGGTTTGCGATGTTTGGGTTGATCAAGCTGAATATCTGATCCGCTATTACGAGATTGAAACGGGCGAAAAAGGCAAAAAGCGCAATGTGCTGCTTCCTGCCACATTGGCCCGGGTCGTTGGTGCAGCCAAACAAGTTCGTGTCAAGTCTATATTGGGGGGGCAGTTTGCCTCGGTGCCAATACAGAAAAAACCTGACATTGTGACACGACTTGAAGAAGAAAAAATATTCGGTTTCTATGGTGCTGGCACGCTTTACGCCACACCACAAAGAGCGGAGCCATTGCTGTGAGTAATCAACCTGATATCATCCCTGATGGTCTCCCCGATCATCTGCCAGAAGGCGAACGACTTCTCTGGCAAGGCAGGCCCGATTGGAAGCAGCTTGCCATTAATGCGTTTCATGTTCGCAAAGTCACAGTATATTTTGTGATCTTGATTATAGCACAGGGCGCTTGGAAAATTAGCCATGGAGCAGCATTAGCAGATGCGCTGCAAGCAGTTCCAAAACTAACCGGGCTTGCCATTGCCGCTTGCGCAATTTTGCTGGCCATCGCCTATGCCAGCGCGCGCACCACGCATTACACGTTGACCAGTAAGCGTGTGCTGTTGAAAGTGGGCATTGCTTTACCTGTAATCATCAATCTGCCACTTCGTCAAATTGACGGTGTGTCGTTTGCGGCAACTGGTAGCGGCTGCGGCACAGTTTGTTTCAAAACAGGTGGAAATGTGCGTTTGGCATATTTGCTGCTGTGGCCGCATGCGATGCCTTGGCAGTTCACAAAACCAAAACCAGCCTTCCGAGATATCCCTCACGTGGAAGAGGTGGCCTCACGTCTTGCTTTGATTTTGGGCGGGCAAATGCCAGTTATAGAAACTCAATCTACAATGCCTCACGGCATCATGGTTCCAGCGGAGTAAATAAGATGTCAGCCAGTGCCGATCAAATGTTTACGTCGAAAGCATTTAGGCTCATTGCTATGGGCTTGATCGCGGTTGTAGTTGCTATTGGTTCGCTGCGGTTGTCAGGATATCAGCCGCCCCCCTCATTACCCAATGAGCCCGCTTTAGCGACCCGTGTTTTGGCAGTGGAGGATGCAGACCAAGGCACCGTTATTGTGCGTGACGCAAAAACCGGAGAAAATATTGCGACGTATAGACACGGCGAGGGCAGTTTTTTTCGCGCCACCCTCAGAACATTGGTCAATGACCGCAGACATAAGGGACTTGCGCTTGACGGTAATTTTCGCCTTGAAGCCCATTCGGGTCATCAGCTATTCTTGATTGATGAGACTTCAGGAAAAACGCTTTCAATGAATGCCTTTGGTCCGACCAATACCGCGGTTTTTACCGCACTCATATCTAACCAGAAGGAAGGAGAGGGTCTATGATGAATCCCTTCGCCACAAAAGTGAGCGAACACGTCATGTGCACTGTCAATGTCGTGAATACATTTGAGTCCCTTCAAGCCCATGTTGTGCTTGATGGCGATATAAAAATTCAACCCGGTGATGAAGTACTAGTCCAAGGCGCTGAAATTCGCGTACCTTACGGCGAAACCTATTCCGAGCGCCGCCAAGCGACGATCAATCGCGCTGGCTGGCTTGAGCGCAAATGGACCGAGCTCACTGGTAATTTGGAATATATGGAATTGCTTGAATTCTCATTTTCGGAGGAGAAAGCATTATGACCATTGAACGTTTCGGTCTTAAGGCCAAGAACACCACCGAAATGGCCGCAACAACAACGGCGTTGAGCCCACGTTTTTATACGACAGATTACGCAGCGATGGATAAAATGGACGTAACACCGGTTCGCGCCGAGTGGGACAAGCTTTTGCAGGAAATGCGCGACGATCCCAATAAAACCCATTTCCGCCGTTCCGAAGAGTGGGACAAGGTTTCTCTTGATGATTTAGAGCCGGGTTTGCGCAAAGAGTTTGTGGATTTTCTCGTCAGTTCGCTGACTGCCGAATTTTCAGGCTGTGTACTTTACGCGGAGATGCGCAAACGCGGCACCAATCCGGATATCACCGAACTTTTTAAATACATGAGCCGCGATGAAGCTCGCCATGCAGGCTTCATCAATGACACGCTCAAAGATTTTAATATCGGCGTTGATCTCGGTTTTCTAACCAAGGCCAAGAAATATACGTTTTTCAGACCAAAGTTTATTTTCTACGCAACATACCTTTCCGAAAAAATCGGCTATGCCCGCTACATCGTGATCTTTCGGCATTTGCAGCAGCATCCGGAAAAACGGTTCCACCCGATTTTCAAATGGTTTGAAAAGTGGTGCAACGATGAGTTCCGCCACGGCGAGGCCTTTGCCTTGTTGATGCGGGCTAATCCTCATTTGCTAACCGGCCTCAATAAGTATTGGGTTAAATTCTTCTTGTTGGCAATTTTCGCCACCATGTATGTGCGCGATCATCAACGTCCATATTTCCACGACGCGCTTGGGGTTGACCCTACAGATTATGGCATGAAGGTTTTTCGCATCACGTCGGAAATTTCTCGTCAAGTTTTTCCATTGTCGATTGATATTGAAAATCCAAGGTTTTTGGCATTGCTCAACAAGCTATTGGTCATCACCGATAAGTCTGCTGCGCAACAAGCCAAGGGCGGGGTGAGGGCGAAAATCAGCAAACTCACGACGACGCTTAAAGCTGGATTTGTTTTTTTGCAGCTATTCACGATGCGGAGCAAAGAGAACATAGCGCCTGCTGAAATTCGTTTGGCGCCGAGTTACTAAGCATGATGTTGTTTGCCGCCATTGCTTTTGTCTTCATTATGTGGTGCGCATTTACGGCTGTGATATTTTATCTCGACAGTCTTGCCACCGCCACATTCAAATATAGCTTGGTAGCAGCAACTTTGGTTTTGGCAGCTTGTGGCTTTGCAATCTGGCAGTTGGTAGGCAATGATTCAACGTTGGCAATTGCAACCAGCTTTGCCGCCGCAATGTTGGTTTGGGGTTGGACGGAGATGGCGCTTTATATGGGTGTCGTCACCGGCCCACGCAAATCACGCTGTGCGGAAGGCTGCTCTGGCGTATCCCATTTCGGTCACGCTGTGAGCGCCAATCTCTGGCATGAAATTAACGTAATTGTGTTCGCGATTGCAATTTACCTGAGTGGTAACAATGCAGCAACGTGGTGTTTCGTGATGCTTTGGCTGATGCATCTCAGTGCCCGTCTGAATGTATTTCTTGGCGTTCGCAATGTGAGCGCGGATTTTGTACCAGAGCATATGGACGTGCTGAAAGGCTTCCTGCGTCAACGCAACATGAACCCGCTCTTTCCGATTTCATGTATTGTATTAGTGGGCTTAGTATTCTATCTGGGCAGTCTAAATCAAACCTTTGAGATCACTATGGCGACAACCCTTGCAGCCATTGGCCTCCTAGAACATATACTTCTCATGCTGCCATTGCCCACTGAAAAATTATGGACTTGGGCATTGTCAAACAAAAGCCGTGCAGCGCACCAACCCGCACCGAAAACGAAACCTGAAAACCACAACCACACTGTCCTTGGAGCCTTGTTATGACGTCCAATATTTTTGATCATCAGAAGTTCTTTACTGGCGAACTGGACCAATTGCGTGAAGAGGGCCGTTATAGAGTTTTTGCAGAATTGGAACGCAAAGCCGGACATTTTCCGCAGGCCCGCCGCTATAAGGATGGCGCAACGCAGGATGTGACCATTTGGTGCGCAAATGATTATCTCGGCATGGGGCAGCATCCCAAAGTTATAGAAGCGACCTGCCAGGCTCTGCGCGCCTACGGTGCAGGTGCTGGCGGTACACGTAATATTTCAGGCAATAGCCACGAGCATGTTTTGCTCGAAGAAGAGTTGGCTGATCTTCACGGCAAAGAACAGGCTTTGCTCTTTACGTCGGGTTACATTTCGAATTGGGCGGCGTTGAGTGCGCTTGGGGGTGGCATACCAAATTGCGTCATCTTGTCTGATGCCGGCAATCATGCATCGATGATTGAGGGAATCCGCCACAGCCGCGCCGAGCGCCGCATTTTCAAACATAATGATTTGGTGGACTTGGAAAAACATTTGAAAGATATCCCGCCGAACCGTCCAAAGCTGATTGCCTTTGAATCGGTTTACTCGATGGATGGCGATATCGGAAACATCAAAGGCATTTGTGATTTGGCTGACAAATATGGGGCCATGACATATCTCGATGAAGTTCATGCAGTAGGCATGTATGGCCCCCGAGGCGGTGGCATTGCGGAACGCGAAGGCCTGATGGACCGCATCACCGTGATTGAAGCGACTCTCGGTAAGGCTTACGGCGTTGTTGGTGGATATATTGCAGCATCAAAAGCCCTTTGTGACTATGTGCGCAGCTTTTCATCTGGCTTTATTTTTACAACAGCACTTCCGCCTGCCATCGCTGCTGGCGCACGCACTGCCGTACGTCATTTGAAAGACAGCGAAATTGAGCGCATGCGCCACCGCCGCGCCGTCAGCAAGGTTAGGGCTTCACTGAAAGCCATTGGCATTCCCATGATGGACAATGAAAGTCACATCATACCTGTCATGGTAGGCAATGCTGCTAAATGCAAAATGATCAGCGATGTTTTGATGGATCAATATGGTATTTATATCCAACCCATTAATTATCCCACTGTTCCAAAAGGAACAGAGCGACTGCGCATCACGCCATCACCATTTCATACTGATGAAGATATTGCAAAACTAACAAAGGCACTCTCTGACCTTTGGAGCCACTGTGCACTGAGCCGTGCTGTTGCCTAATATATGTTAGCTAGGGCAGAGATGAGGATTATCCGAGATCAATCATTTGCGTGTTCAGCTATATTTACATCACAGATCGCGGGCAACTCTAAATACTTGGCCCTCGCTGGTATTGCGGTAAAAATCGACACATGCACCGTCCCAGTGATAATCGAAAATGGCAACATTTGATTCCAAACCTCGCGCATAACAGAGCGAAAACCGTCTAAAAGCATAGAAATCGAAGTTAAGAAACTGCACGCTCTCGTATCTTTACGTTTTGACGCAAGAGCAACTCGTTGATTTGAAGTGAAAAATATTCAACGTTGGGCCCCCGTTGGATCGGAGCGGCAACACAAGAAAATCAATACTTTAAACGGCGCCGTGTGCAGCAAGGGCGATTATGTTGTGTGATTTTTTTGTAATTACATTGACCTTGTTCCTTTTTTGTTCTTAATTGCTTCAATGCAACCTCTCTTTCCTTTCAGGCAAACAATTGAACTCGAACCTATCCGAGAGCGCTTGACTGTGCGCTTTGGGAAAATCCGGGTTGAGGAACGGCCTGATCCGGTCAGCCAAATAGTTGGTTCCTTTATTGGTAGTCGTACTTATGACTGGAAATCCTGGGATGTTTTTGTACGCTTCGTGAAGCGTTATCCGAACTGGGATACCGTTGCGGATTCACCTATTGCCGATATTGAAGCCATGCTCGAAGGGGTTGCATTTTCTAAAAAGAAGGCCTCCGAGATCAAACAGGCCTTAGGTGCGATCCGCACCCGCTTTGGCCAGATCAATCTCGATTTTCTTGCCGATCATAGTGTCGATCAGGCCTTAAATTGTCTTGAGCAAATCCATGGTGTTGATCGAAAAATTGCGGCAGCAACCTTGAACTTCAGTTCATTGCGGATGCGTGCTTTCGTTGTTGATACGCATGTTTTGCGCCTTCTGCTGCGGTTTGGTTTTGTGGCAATGAGAGCAGATACCGAAACAGCCTATGTTGCCATAATGTCGGCGGCGGATGGTTTGAACGCAGACGATCTCTTTGAGTTGCATTGGCAAATGAAGAGTCTAGGTCAAACTATTTGTACGCATGCTCAGGCTTTGTGTGAGTCCTGTCCGCTTTCGGATATTTGCTTGCGCCGGTTGGAAAGTCTGACAACTTTGAAAGCATTACTGTGCAAGCCGGAATTTGAACAAATATCCACCCGTACTCCGCTTGGTTATACCAAGGTCGATCTTTGCTTGAAAGGCGGCCTTCAGCATGGGGTTCTTCATGAGATTTTTTCTGCCCCTGGCCATGAAACAGCGGCAACAGGATTTGTCGCAGGGCTTGCTAATCGTGTGGCCGGAGACAAATACCTGCTTTGGATTAGGCAAGATTTTTCATCGCATGAATTTGGTGAAATTTCACCGATAGGCCTTCTTGAGCTTGGCCTTGATCCGGCACGCATATTTTTGCTTTCTGTAAGCAATGCTAGCGACGGGCTTCGCGCCGCAAATGATGCGTTATCTTGTGCGGCACTTGGTGCTGTTGTGATCGAAATTCCGGGCAGTCCGAAAACTATTGATCTTCTTGCAAGTCGAAGGTTAACGCTAGCCGCCACGCAAAAATCCGTTACAGCGTTTCTTCTACGCCTCGGCGCAAAGCCTGACGCCAGCACAGCCGAAACCCGTTGGTTGGTGCGTGCAGCATCTTCGCAAACACAGAATGAAGATTGGGGCTATCCGACTTTTGAGGTTGATCTTCTTCGCAACCGTCATGGAGAAATCGGGCATTGGTTTATGGAGTGGAATTGTGATGGGCGTATCTTCCAAAGTTCCACGGCGGATCATGGCGCTATGGTTTCCGCGCCTGCCAACTGATCGGCTGCAACGCCGTACGAAGATACAAGACGCGCCACCTTTGGTGCTTGTGGCAAAAGTGAATAATGCGCCGCGTCTGTCGTCCGTCGACCGCAAGGCGACATCTCTGGGCCTAACAATCGGCCAGCCGCTAGCCAATGCCCGTGCGATGTTGCCCGATCTTAAAGTTGTGGCAACTGATGATCCAGCTGATTTAAAGTTACTCACACGGATTGCCGAATGGTGCGACCGATTCACCCCACTTGTGGCACTCGACGGAACGCGTCGCCTTCTGTTGGATGTCACAGGCGTTGCCCATCTTTTTGGTGGCGAGCAGGCCATGCTTAATCACATTCGAAACAGTCTTCAGGCCCAAGGTTTCGCGCTGCGTTGCGCTCTGGCGGGAACCGCAGTAGCTGCACGTGCTCTGGCGCGCTATTGCGATGGTGTTGTTATTTCTCCTGGTAAAGAAGGGCAGGCGATGAAGCCTCTTCCTGTTGAAGCGCTCAATCTTGATGGGCTAACGACCCAAGCGCTCCGTCGTGCAGGTTTGAAAACAGTCACACAAGTAGCAGGTCGTAAACGCTCGGAGCTTGTTGCACGTTTTGGGGCCGTCACGCTGGCCATTTTGGATGAGGCTTTAGGAGATGCTGCAAAGCCGATTACACCGCGCAGACCCCCACCAGATTATTGGCAGGAGCAGAATTTTGCCGAACCCGTTGCCACTGAGGAGGTGATCCGTACCACGCTCAATTTCTTGATCGTTGGGCTGGCAAAAATCATGGAGCGTCATGGGCGAGGGGCCCGCCGTCTTGAGGCGGTATTCTTTCGTGCTGATGGCACTGTGCGTCGCATTGCCGTTGAAATGGGCACACCGACGCGTGATCCAGCGATCATTGATCGGCTTTTCCATGAAAAGTTGGGCACGCTCGCCGATCCGCTTGATCCCGGTTTTGGTTTTGATCTTATTCGGCTTTGCGTAACGCACGTCGAACGCGTTACTTCAGAAATGGTTGACTTTGACGCCAGTGCCAATGTGGAATCTGAAATCAGTTTCCTGATTGATCGTTTATCAACGCGTTTCGGTAATGATCGCATTCTCACATTCCAACCGTGTGATACGCATATTCCTGAAGAGGCTTGGGTATCTGTACCAGCGCAACATGCACAAACCTCAAAACTACTTTGGAAAAGAATCCGAAAAGTAAAAGATGCACCGCGCCGCCCTTTGCGGTTGTTTGCAAGAGCAGAGCCTGTCGATTTTACGACGACGAAACATTTTGTCTGGCGCAAAGCACATCGTCTTGTGATGCAATGCGAGGGTCCAGAGCGCATTACTATGGAGTGGTGGCGCCATGAAACCCCACAACCCACCCGCGATTATTCTCGCGTGGAAGATAGCGACGGAAAGCGTTACTGGCTTTATCGCAATGATAAGACCTCACAATGGTTTATACATGGTGCTTTCGCATGACAGCCTATGCTGAAATCGCGGTTACGACCAATTACTCATTCTTGCGTGGCGCTTCGCATCCCAAAGAGTTGATAGAAACAGCGGCAAAGCTTGGTCATGCCGCCATCGGCATTGCCGATCGCAATACACTCGCTGGTGTTGTGCGAGCCTATGCTGCCTTGGAAGAAATCAAGGGTGACAAGCCCAAGCTTCTCGTAGGTGTGCGATTGGTTTTCGTTGACGCCACACCAGATATTCTCGCTTATCCGGTGGACAGAGTTGCTTATGGTCGACTTTGCAGGTTGTTGAGCGCAGGTAAATTACGTGCGCCCAAAGGCGAATGCTATCTCACTTTCGATGATCTTCTAAAGTGGCAAGAGGGATTGCTACTGGTGTTCTTACCAAATCCCAGGCTGAAACAAGTTTCAGGAAATGCGCCTCAGAGATTTTGGAATCAGGGCCTTGCTCTTCAACATGAAGACATGGGTCAAATAATACCCGCAAATTTCACCCAACATGACTTTGACTATGGTGAAATCCATACCCAGATCAGAAATCTGCATCGCGCCGCTCCTGGCAGGGTATGGTTGGGCACCTCCATGCTACATTACGGTGATGACCAACGTCGATTGCGGGCTTGGCAAGAAATCGCTCATGATACCGATGTACCGCTATTGGCTACCAACGATGTACTCTATCACTGTCCAGATCGGCGTGAATTACATGATGTAGTCACCTGCATCAGAGAGCACGTTACACTGGATAATGCGGGTAAGCTTTTGCAGGCCAATGCCGAACGGCATCTAAAATCAGCAGTAGAAATGCTTGTGCTTTTTCGACAAGCACCCGAGGCCGTCGCCGAAACTATACGCTTTGCCAACCTCATCACATTCTCGCTGGACCAACTCAAATACAATTATCCCGATGAGCCCATTCCAAGAGGCAAGACTGCACAACAACATTTGCATGATCTTGCTTGGCAGGGTGCGGCATGGCGCTATGGAAGCGTTATTCCAGACAAGGTTCGGGCCGCACTTGAAAAAGAACTAGCACTCATCACCAAGATGGAGATCGCTCACTATTTTCTAACCGTAAACGATATTGTGGGTTTTGCTAAGAGCCAAAGCATTCTCTGCCAAGGGCGCGGTTCGGCGGCTAATTCTGCCGTTTGTTATGTGTTGGGTATTACCGCCGTTGACCCAATGCAAATTGATCTTCTGTTCGAGCGCTTCATCAGCGAAAAACGTAGGGAACCGCCAGACATTGATGTTGATTTCGAGCATGAACGGCGTGAGGAAGTGATCCAGAATATATATAAACGCTATGGCCACCATCGTGCAGCATTGGCAGCCACCGTCATCTGTTATCGCCCGCGCAGTGCCATTCGTGAAGCGGGCAAAGTCTTTGGACTGACCGATGATGTGACGGCCAATCTCTCCAGTAGTGTTTGGGGAAGTTGGGGTAGCACCTTGAAGGATTCCCAGGTTCGGCAAGGGCGGCTTGATCCAGCTAACCAAATGATTGCGCGGGCCGTGAAAGCCGCCAATGAGCTAATCGGTTTTCCGCGTCATCTTTCACAGCATGTTGGCGGCTTTATATTGACGCAAGATCGCCTGGATGAATGTGTACCCGTAGGCCCAGCCACAATGGAGAATCGATTTTTCATCGAATGGGACAAAGATGATATTGCTACCTTGAAGATGATGAAGGTTGATGTGCTGGCGTTGGGCATACTCACCTGCATTCGCAAGGCTTTTGATTTAATTCGAGAGCATGAAGGTAAATCATATGATCTTGCTACGGTGCCGCGTGAAGATTCGGCGGTTTATGAAATGTTGCAGAAGGCGGACGCCATTGGTGTATTCCAAGTGGAAAGCCGTGCCCAGATGAACATGCTGCCACGATTAAAGCCGGCAGAATTTTATGATCTCGTTATTGAAGTCGCTTTAGTGCGGCCCGGCCCCATTCAGGGCGATATGGTTCATCCTTATCTCCGGCGGCGCAGCGGCATTGAACCCGTTGAATATCCTTCACCAGCACCTGAACATGGAGAAGCAGATGAGCTGTTCAATGTGCTCAGCAAAACCAAGGGCGTTCCATTGTTTCAGGAACAGGCGATGAAACTGGCCATTGTGGCCGCGAAATTTACAGCCGAAGAGGCCAATGGCTTGCGCCGCGCCATGGCAACGTTTCGCAACGTCGGCACCATCGATAACTTCAAAGGGATGTTCGTTGGCCGCATGGTGGCGCGCGGTTATAAACAGGATTTTGCTGAACGCTGTTTCAAACAGATCGAAGGTTTTGGCTCCTACGGTTTTCCAGAAAGTCACGCCGCGAGCTTTGCTCATCTCGTTTACATTTCTGCATGGATCAAGAAATTCCATCCGGCAGCGTTTGCTTGTGCGTTGTTGAATTCGCAGCCCATGGGCTTCTATGCACCTGCCGAAATCGTGCGCGATGCAAGAGAGCATGCGGTTGAAGTCCGTCATGTCGATGTAAATTTCAGCGCATGGGACAATTCGCTTGAACTTCGATCCGATGGTATGCTGGCGCTGCGTCTGGGTTTTCGGCAAGTGAGCGGATTTCGCGAGGATTGGGCCAAGACTCTCGCGAGCTGCCGTAGTAATGGTTTTGACACAGTGAATGTGGCGGCGCGGCGCACGAAACTACCCAAACGCGCACTCATCATTCTAGCGGAGGCAGACAGTTTCCAGTCCATCGACAAAGATCGACGTGAAATTTTGTGGGCGGTGCGCCGCATTCCTGACGACAGTGACTTGCCGCTCTTTGCCGCTCAGTATGTCGAGGAACAACCGGACGAAGAAATCGCACCATTGCCTCTTATGCCGCTCAGTGAGCATGTTCTGGTCGATTATCAGATGTTGCGGCTGTCGCTAAAAGCGCATTTGATGTTTTTTCTCCGTGATTTGTTTCGCAATGAGGGTGTCTTGAGTTGCGCTGAAATCAACACGGCCCGCAATGGCAGCAAAGCAAAATGCGCCGGCATTGTGCTTACGCGCCAGATGCCGGGCGATGCTGGGGTTGTGTTTGCAACACTCAGTGACGAAGAGGGCGTTACTAATGTTGTTGTCTGGCCTAAATTGGTTGAAACCTTCCGCCGCGAGATCATGGGCGCACGGTTGATGTTGGTTGAAGGCAAGGTGCAGCGCAGTCCCGAAGGTGTTGTGCATCTGGTGGCGGAGCGTATCTTTGATCGCTCAAATGAACTGTTACGTCTTTCCGAAGATGAAACCCAAGTACCACCATCCAATATTCAAGCCGCAACACATCGCCACCCCCGCAACGTCCGAACGGTGCCGAAATCGCGAGACTTTCATTAAGTAGAATAGCTGCGTCTGATGCAGCAGAATTTCCGCCAATGGCCTTTGCAAGTAAAGCACTCTTCCGACCAGCGCACCCCAATAAAATTTCGTGCACGCAACGTGTGCAGTAAGAAAACGAAACGGGTATAAGAGGGCGCAAATCGTGGTGAGAGACTGCGCACGTTTACATCTGTTGGCTTTGGTTCAGATCGTCAATACGAGCCTCATTTTGGTGGGAGTTCCAAGTACTTGGCAACGGATTGTTGTTGGACTGATTGTGTTGGTTGCAAGTGGGATTTTTTCGTTGAAAATTGATCTAAGTCAGTTACTTTCGTTTCGTGGTAGAAATTGAAGTGAGGCTCGGACGCGTGTGAACAATAATAATGCAGATTTGGTTGTCGGAGTAGATGTTGGTACTGGCAGTGCGCGGGCAGGGGTTTTTGATCTCCATGGCAATATGCTGGCTACGGCAAGCCACCCCATCAAGATGTGGAAAGAGCTTGGGGATCGATTTGAACAATCCTCTGTCGATATTTGGAATGCAGTTTGTCACTCAGTTCGCAACGCTGTTAAACTTGCTGAGATAAAGCCATCGCGCATCGCGGGTGTTGGATTTGATGCCACCTGCTCGTTGGTGCTGATCCGAGCAGATGGGGACGGTGTTGCCGCAGGAGAATCTAATTTTCCGGAACGTAATGTTATCGTTTGGATGGACCAGCGCGCAAAGCCGGAGGCAACATCCATCAATAAAATACAGCACGACGTGTTGAAATATGTTGGCGGTAAAATTTCACCTGAAATGCAAATTCCAAAATTGTTGTGGCTTCATAAAAATCTGCGTGAGAGTTTTGATGCGGCCCAACATTTCTTTGATCTGTCTGATTTTCTCACATGGCGTGCAACTGGCGATACCACCCGTTCAAGCTGCACATTAACGTGCAAGTGGACGTACCTTGCCCATGAACATCGCTTTGACCGGTCTTTCTTTAGAGAAATTGGCCTTGAGGTTTTGGAAGTCGAAAGTTTCAAGAGAATCGGCACCAACGTCGTGACTCCGGGCACGCCTATTGCCCAAGGTCTCTCGGCGAAAGCAGCAACTGAGCTTGGTCTGCTGCCGGGAACCGCAGTGGCAGCTTCCTTGATTGATGCCCATGCGGGTGGTGTTGGGTCTTTGGCCGCGGATCACTCAGAACTGGCCTATATCTTCGGCACCTCGGCTTGCATGATGGCGTCTTCTCAGGAACCAAAATTTGTACCCGGGGTCTGGGGACCTTACTTTAATGCCATGTTATCTGGTTTTTGGTTGCTTGAAGGCGGTCAGTCTGCGGCGGGATCGGCGATTGACCACGTGTTAAAAATGCATCCTGCCTATGGCAAAGCCTGTGAACACGCCGAGGCAAAAAGTGAATCAGTTATTGAATGGATTGAAACGCAAATCACTGCACGCAAAAAGTCTTTTGCCGATTTAACGCTGGAGGTCGCAGACCTTCACATCGTGCCGGATTTTTTGGGTAACCGGTCGCCCCATGCGGATCCGGCAGCATCGGCGATTATCAGCGGTCTGAGATTTCAAGACAGCATTGAGTCCCTGCAAAACTTCTATGTCGCTGCTGTTCTAGGGGTATCCTACGGCGCAAAGCAAACGATAGATGTTTTGCAAAGCCATGGCGTTGATGTGAAGTCTTTGGTGATCAGTGGGGGCGCTGGTAAAAGTGCGTTAGTCAGACAATTGATTGCGGATGCCACCGGACTGACTGTAAGGAGCCCAGCCTGCGAGGAGCCTGTGCTGCTGGGAAGTGCCATCCTTGCAGCAATCGCATCAGAAAAATACGCATCGATGAAAGATGCAATTGCAAGCATGAGTAAGACGGGGTTACTTAATAAGCCATCCATCGAAGAACAGCTCAATCCGCATCGTCACAAATATAGTGCGTTTCAGCTGCTGCAGCAGACCGATCGCCGGATTGGCACGTTTGAGAATCACAAATCGTCATGGGCGCAAAAGATTGATGCATTTCAGGATCGTTAGAGAAACGAAATGCAAAAGTTCGTATGTTTAATAATTCTTCTCGAATATGAAAATTATGAGTGAACTATCTTGAGACTCGACCGCTAACGCCATCCGTATGCTTTCGACAGACGGTTACCGCTTCCCGCGACGGAAGGAACCTTAATAGGCGTGATAGAATTAGGAGCATCCGTCTCCCGCATAGGTGCTATTCAGTTCGTCCTGCTTTGCATCTTAAACGGGAACTAGGCGATTTACGTTTTTGGGTCAGGAACAATCCTGAAGACATGTCCATTGCTGGGATTGCGGTAAAGATCGACCCTTGTGCCATCCCAGTGATAATCAACGTGTCGGCCTTGAACGGCGTTTGTCGCAAGATCAGGGTAAAACAAGCCAACGCATTCGCCCCCTTTATGGCGGGCGCTTGGATAGACGAGTCCATCCGATCCTGCGGCTCGCAATTGAGCAGCTAAGATTTGGCTTGCAGCATAGCCGCCTGGATCGAGTGCTTCCACGTGATCAGCATAAGGCCCACGCAGATCATGCAGTCGCGCATCAATGTCCATAACAATTTCCCTAAATTGCGACGTCCAACCCGGAGCCTCTTTCGTTCGCGCCATAAAGCGCTCGTGATGATAAATGGTTTCCAACAAAGCGACTTCAAAAACATTACCGGCGTAGAGAACACCAAAGCTGCCATCGCTAAACCTGCTTTTGCGATCAGGGCTTATATGACAAAAAGGCGCCATAACATAAGTTGCACCATTTCCTCCAACGCGACGGCCTTCGGGAACAAGGTCTAAATTACCGATGTTCTCCATGAGCCGCGGATTAGTTTTTTGTTCTGCTGATATCAGCAACGGCCAATCCGCCGGATCAGCAATGTCTTCAAAAAGATCAATCGGCGGGTAAATGCTGCGAATGATCCGAACGGCACCTTTCCATTTGACCGATGAAAGGGGCAGGGCGGCAGTGTCGATCACCAACCACCGCGCTCCGCATCAAGATAACGCCGGACACGCATCAAGTCAGTTAGCTCGCCGCCCAACATGATGTCCAGCGCCGAAGCACCACGAAACGCATCATTGGAAGCCTTGATCCAGCGATAAGACCGCTCGGGCTCACGAAACATGTGTCGCAAAGCCTTGTGAATACCCATGAGATTTGAAAGCCGCGCTTTACCATCACGATCTATTCTTCCTTGTTCACCTGTCTTCCATCGACGGTATGACCGAACAGGCACATCTAGCAGAGTTGCGGCCTGGTCATCGGTAATGTCCCACTTTGCAAACATTGCAACTGTCGCGCGGAACATCGCCGCCGCTTCGGCGTCCGTAATTGGTGTGGCGCGGAACTCTTGTGGAGCAGTATCAACTTGCAATAGACCAGTCATATCTAAATCCTCATTATGGCAATAAATATAACAAAAACTGCCAAATGGCAATATTTGATTTTATAACTGGCGCGCATTAACTAG
>CAXTKN010000011.1:4918-22196 GCA_964244805.1 uncultured Aestuariivirga sp. | reverse complement strand
TTCCAATTTGCAGGCGATGGATCAGAAACCGGTGCTTCAACAATTTTATAATCGTCTGCGGCGTTCCTATTGGTTTTAATCAGAAATTTGTCGTTCCAATGTTCAATATCAGCCTCAATTTTAGCGGCGCGAGAAACCATCAATCGCGGCGCTGAATCAGGCTTATCCGCATCAATCAACCAAATCTCAGATGTGTCATGATCGTGAATATCGATGGTGATAAATTTTTCTGAAAACGTCGAACTGACACCGGTAAACAATCCGGTATCGTTCTCTTCATAAACCAGCCGATCAACAGTTTGCGCCGTGCCCAAAACATGAGCCCAAGTTTTCAGCGGGCGATGATTGTCATCTTGTGTTGTGTAGAAAAAAGTTTTTCCGTCAGCGGCCCAAACCGCACCGCCGGACGTATTTTCGATCACATCATCATGATCAAGCCCCGTGCTTAAATCACGAACTCGCAACTCATAAAATTCAGAGCCCTTATTATCGTAAGACCATGCCGCCAGGTTTTGGTCGGGCGAAAGAGCAATGCCGCCAAAACTAAAATACTCATGGCCCTTTGCAAGCGCGTTGCCGTCAAACAAAAGCTCATCTTCGCCACCCGATTTCAAACGCCGCAAGTATCTCGGATATTGCCCGCCCACCACATGCGATGAAAAATAATAATACTTGCCATCGGGCGCAGGCACCGATGAATCATCTTCTTTGATGCGCCCTTTGATTTCCGCAAACAGCTTACCCTGCAAAGCTTCCGTGTCAGCCATCTGCACATGTGTGTAGGCATTCTCGGCCTCGAGGTAATCGCGGATGTCTTGTGGCAGAAGTGATGGCTCTTGCATCACCTCTTGCCAGTTATCAGCCTTCAGCCATTTATAATCATCATGCTTGGTAATGCCGTGATGTGTTTCAGTTGTTGGAATTTTCTTCGCAATGGGAGCTTTCAAATTATGTCTCAATTTTCTTCATCTTCGGGGTGAAAATCCAGGGCGGCGCCATTAATGCAATAGCGCAGTCCAGTGGGTTTTGGTCCATCATTAAACACATGGCCCAAATGCGAGTCACAATCAGCACAATGCACTTCTGTGCGGGTCATAAAAAACTTGCGGTCAGTTGTGGTGCCAACGGCTTCGGCCTTCACGGGCTCATAAAAACTCGGCCAACCCGTGCCAGAATCAAATTTGCTGTCAGACGGAAAAACCGCATTGCCGCAAGCCACGCAGACAAACATGCCCTCGCGCTTTTCGTCGTTCAACGGACTGGTGAATGCGCGTTCGGTGCCGTGCTCGCGCGCCACATGATAAGCTTCAGGTGAAAGTTCTTTTTTCCATTCGGCTTCAGGTTTTGTTATTTTGCTCATTTTATTCTCCTCGAACCCCAATATGTGAATAAGTCGTTGATTTGTGAAGCCTTGAACACGCGAATTTTACCGAATGTTAACCACAACTCAAAAGGAAATCCATTTCCAGCATGCTTAATCGGCGGCGTTAATCAAGTTTGAAGTGGAACCCTGCATTGCTGCTTTGGGGGCAGTATGGGGATTGACTTGGGACTTATGACGGATATTTTAGCATCGCAGGGACAAAGTTCTGTGACCGCGCCTGCCTCCATACAAGGGGTGCGGATAACTGACTCGTCGGCAGAATTGCGCAGACAGGTCTCGGCTGAGTCATTTCGCCGCCTGACGGCACTCTTGAAAAAGCCAGCAGTTCCATCAATTATTGTACCAAAGATCGAAGTGCCGGCTGCATCGCTCGTGGCAACTCCTGCTATGGTGGCCGAAGCGTTTGAAAACGCCGTTGCAGCTGAGCCTGTTCAAACACCAAAAATTTTGGCTCAATCAGTTGAAGTCACTGAGCTTACTTCTGCTGGAGCTCATGGAGAATATACAGCTAACTCTGCACAAGTCTTAACTCAAGAAATCATAGAAAACCCAGAAATAGCAATTGCCGCTGAACCTGTTCCAGTCAGAAAACCAGTCGTTAGACAAAGACCACGTGACGCCTTTGCTGTGTCTCCGGGAATTTTACCGCAAAGACAACCCGCTCAACCAATCGTGCAGACGCCGGAACAAGAACAAGAGGCCGCAGAACTCGCGCGCAGTTTGTTGGATATGATGGCATCGAGCAATTCGGCGGGCTTGCCGCAAGAACGCGCCTTGGCCGCCGATACACTGCTGCGCATGTTGCCGCGCTTGCCGATAAAATCTCTGATCATATTGGCAGAGCGTGTCCGCCTGATGGATAATCCGCCACCACTTTTGATGGCTAAGCTGATTGCCGATCCTAACATCGTGGTAGCCGGGCCACTTCTTGAAGACTGCATGCACATCACCGATGAAGATTTGATCATGGTGATCGGCGAGGCTGATCTGGCAAAAATTCGCATGATCGCCCGCAGACGCAGGTTATCGAGAGCCATAACCAGCGAATTGGTCAACAGAGGCGATGACTCTGTCTTGCTTACGTTGGTTCGAAACCTTGGTGCTGAAATTCCACAAGAGTCATTCTTGGATTTGCTGGAATTTGCTAAAGATTATCCCGATCTTTTGGCGCCACTTTGCACAAGACCTGATTTGCCCGTGCCTTTAGCGTTCGAGCTTTTCTGGTTGGCGCCGGTTCCGCTACGCCGCTATCTGCTCAATCGCTTCCTCACCGACTCTGAAACCTTGACCAAGATTTTGAAGATCACGCGCGTGACCGACGGAGAAGAACAAAACGAAGCCCAATTCGCTGATCCCGAAAAAATTATTGCGGCACTAGATATGGCTGGCGAAGGCAATGTGGAAGACGCTGCCAAAGCATTAGCCGAATATGCGAATGTCAATCATGCCACTGTGACGCGTATTTTGTCCGATAAGCAGGGTGAACCCTTGGCTGCACTGTTAAAGGCAGCAGGCGTCTCACGCGGGCAAGTGACTGAGATTTTTGAAAAGTTGAAGCATTCGGCCTTCGCTTTGATTGATCCCTCGCGTGAAGTTGAGGAACTGCAATCAACATTTGATTCATTCTCTTTCAATAAGGCTCGCATATTGCTCACCTATTGGGATTGGGCGATGATGAAAACCGGGCCTTACGCTCCGTTGAACTAACGGCCCCCATCAAAATTCATAAATTTTTAACCTTTGACTCTTGCGGATCAGCAAATGTGGATTCATAACAAAGTCGGACGGTGGGGCACACCGATTCGAAATTGTTAAGGGGCGACAGTGTTAAACAGACCGGAAATTGGGGCGTTCCGGGCACAATTGGTTGTGCCAGAGCAACGCCAACTTTATGATTATTGGTTGGAAAAAGCAGCCGGCAGAAAAATGCCGTCGCGCGCCGATATTATGCCAACTCAAATTCCGCGCATTCTGCCCAGCATCAGCTTAGTCGATATCGAACCAGAGCTAGGTCAAAGCCGCATTCGACTGGCAGGAACTAAATTGCGCGAGATTTATGATCGCGAAATCACCGGCATGTGCATTGAGGATTTGGATTGGGGCGATAAGCGCGATTATTGGCTGGCCTCTTATCGCCGCACCGTTGAAGATGGAGTGCCAACCCAAGGCATTCTTCGCGGTCCTCGGAATCACAAAGAACATCTCGTGCAATATTGGTTGAAACTGCCATTATGCGTCGAAAATTCTGATCAAATAAAAATCCTGCTTTGCTATGATTATTTCATGCCAGCGTCAGAAAGGTTGGAAGATCAAAGACTTGCGTCCGGTGCGTGAAGTCCCAAAATAGGTATTGATTCTGTGTGAATGAATTGCTATGCAATCTCTCCTAACAGGAGAATTGCAATGAACAGCGCCAATAACCCACAGAAAATCGAAGCCAGCGAAAGCCCACTCAGCAGATTATTTCTGCGTCAAGACGCGAACGGAAAAACCTATATCGACGGCAAGCAGTTCCTTGCGGGCGAACGACTGCGCAAAGATTATGAAACCGCACATATGGCCCAGCGCGTCACCAGCGCTTACGAAGAGTCTTCAGGCTCAGGCGGGCGGCATTGGCAGATGAGCGACAATTCTGTTTCGAAGCTGAGCGATAACGCAATTGCAGCGCGCCAGCGCCTGCATCATGCCTTTACTGCGGTAGGAAAAGAGCTGTCAGGAATTCTTTATCAAGTGTGTTGTGTGTCGTCGGGTTTTGAAAATGCAGAATTGGTTTTAGCTCTGCCACCGCGCAGTGGAAAAGCTGTGCTGGCTTTGGCACTGACGCGTTTGGCGCGGCACTATGGTATAATCAAAAGCGGTAATCCCACTCCGAGAGATTCAATAAGCCATTGGGCGCGAGATGATTACAAACCTTCCGTTATGCCGCAGCAGCATCAGCCTTGATGCGCGCCACCATTGATGCAAGACCATTTGACCGCTGTGGTGTCAAATGGTCTTTCAAACCCAGACGCGCAAAAACGGCTGGCGCATCGGCATTCACAATTTCGGAAACGCTCATCGTGGAAAATAGTTTAAACACGACGGCAATTAGTCCCTTCACAATGAGCGCATCGCTATCGCCTTCAAGAGAGAGTTTTTTTGCACCACTATTTTCAACAATCCGCGAATGAATCCAAACTTGGCTGGCACAACCGTTCACTTTTGTCGCTGGTGTTTTGAAGGCAGGTTCCATATCAGGCAAAGCTCGGCCAAGCTCGATCAAATGCCGATAACGGTCTTCCCAATCATCAAGCATTTCGAAATCAGAAATAAGATTTTCAATATCGGTATTCATACCCCTGCAGATAGTCGTAAGACTTGTGAAACTCAAGTCTGCTGAAGCTTGGCTATCTTCTCTTACAAAATTTTTCTTGGGGCTACACCACTCAAAATTTCTGTCAGCTGACTGCCTGTTTTTCTCTCCAACGATTAGGGGGCAATCCGAATTCGCGCTTGAAGGCGCGACTGAAGGCTTCTTCCGACGCATAGCCCACTGCATGGGCAAGCTGGGCAATCGTAATCCGCGTCTCCACCAACTGAAGCCGCGCCGTCAGCAATCGCCAAGTTGTGAGGTACCTGATCGGCGGCATGCCGATGAGCGTTGTAAAACGCTCCATAAAGGTGCTGCGCGACATAGCAACTGCTTTGGCCAACTCGTCGGCCGACCAGGGCTTGGCAATATTTCCGTGGATCAACGCCAGCGCGCGGCCGATGTGAGGGTCTGTGAAACCTTTAAGCCATCCGGTTTCTTCCTCGCTCAAGTCCGAAGCGTAATTGCGCATAGCCTCGACGAGAAGCAGTTCCGAGAGGCGCGACATGGTGCCGGATGATGCCAAACCACCGCGCACCAATTCGTCCGCCGCAAACCGCACTGAGGCCTCGACCCAAGCGCGTGAGGCACCCTCACGGATATCTAGTTTCAGAATTTTCGGCAGCCGTGCTATCAACGGGTTGTCGTTCTGTTCGCTGGCCAGGAAGCCGCAGACGATCCTTGTGGGCTCGCCTCCGCCGCCATAGACGATCCGGTCTAGTCCTCCGTCCTCTGACGGTTTCAGGAAGGTGAAAGCATTGATGGGTGGTATGCCGGCCGCACTTGCCAGTACATGGGCATCATTATGCGGCAGCAGCACGATTTCACCGGCGTTCACCTCAAGCGGCGGTTGGCCATCGACGGTTGCCAAGAGACGCCCCTCTATGACGAAATGATAGCAGATGACTTGGTTAGGCTTTGCCAAATAGGGCTGCCACTGCTCTCGGGAAATTTTTGAAATCACGCTCCAAGGCGCATCAAACCTGCACTCCAGAAAAACTCCGCCAGTGAGGCGCACCGAGCGCAGCACTTCGGAAAGAGGATCAATCATTGCTATTTCACCTCCGCATTTGGACGAAAGGTCAGAAGACCCGGAGTTGCAGTCATTAGCGCTGCCGCTTGTCTAGGCTAATCAAGTTAGCACAATTGAACACATCAAAGGAAATATTGATAATGACCCATGCAAAAACTATTCTTTTCAAAACTGAATTCAGACTCTGGCAACTGCTCTTTGCGGCTCTCACCACAACAGTCTTGTTCGCGTTGCCTACAGCTGCGCGCGCCGCGGATGCAACTCATGGCGCCACATCAGCCGATAAAATGGTCTGGGGACTGCTAGATCCCAAGCAACCTAAAGGAATACAAGTGGCCGTTCTCTATGGCGATCCCACCAAACCGGGTCCCTTCGGCTTGAGGTTGAAGATTCCAGCCAATCTTGAAATCGGTAGTCACAGTCATTCGGGTACAGAATACATCACTGTTGTATCGGGAAAGGCGAAAGTATCCTGGGGTATCAAGACTGATGTGATGAGCGGCGATGATTTGGGGCCAGGATCCTTTTTCTGGATGAAGAGTGGAGATCACCACGATTTAAAAGCGCTAGAAGAAACGGTTGTCGATTTGAACTCAAATGGCCCCTTCGACCTTTTGCCCGATAATTAAAACTTCCTCACGAGTGATGCCAGTAATCCTGCAGGACTTGATATTGCTGCAGGCTTGCTGGCTATTCTATTTTCAATATTGAATAGACATATGTAGCGCGCAAGGTGCCGCTAGCAGCGAGCCTCCATCACAGATTGTTCCCGACCAAGGGAACCTTGTGACGCTTAGGGCGTTAATATTAAAATCGAGCCACGGAGTACTTCACATGAACACAAAGAAAACAGCGCCTGACAACTTGCGCAAACAGGCCAAAGTTTCCCACCCGGGCATGATGGGTGACGGCACCGAGGAGCAGAACCTTAACCAAAAGGGTAATCCCGCCGCACGCATCGGCAAGGATGAGGTTGAGGCTGCATTTGGCAAGCAACCTAAAGATCGTGCAAAATAGGGCCATACGAGTGCCGAAAAATTGAGTGATGCCTGTTAGCGTGTCTGGCGAGCATTGAGATTCGAGATGGCCTGTAGACAGGCTGATTTATAAATTCGCTGTGTTCACAATGGAGAAGTTGCAATGTCTATCGGACTTATTCTCGTTATATTGCTTATCATTTACTTGTTGGGCGGGTTCTCTGGTCGTTTTGGAGGATATGGCTATGGTATGGGAAACACCGGCATTGGTGTTGGTGGAATCCTGCTCATTATTGTTGTCGTGCTGCTGCTTACTGGCCGTATCTAACCATGAGATATTTGCAAAAGCCGTAGGCTGGCCTTCAGACTTTTTTCATCAATAACTAAATCTCAAACCCTATCCTTTGTCAGGATTCAGCGTGCCGTGCCAATCGGGAACAAGGTCTTCAATCTTCAGGGTTGAGTTTTCGGCGAGTGTGCCGCGCAGTTTGACTTTGAGTGTGCCCGTATTGATCGGGTCACTAGCGGCCATATTTTGAGGAAGCGCTGCGGTTTGGCCATGTGCTGATTCATTGGCCCATTCATAGATAAGCTTGGCGCTATATCTGGCCTTGCCTTCCATCGTCACAGCCAAATATTGCGCGGTGCTGCATACTTGCGGCTTGCGGTCGCAAAAACTCTTCATATCGGCAACCGCATCAGCGGCTGCTGCAATATATGTCCAGCTCGTCGAATAAGGTATCGTCTGCGTTGTTTGGCCAGGCTGCAAAATAACAGGGGGCGACGGCATGGCGAATATAACGCCACCGATCAAAATTGCTTTTCGAAATAGTCCCATCACGGCACCTAAATTGTCGTCCCTCCCTGAATTCTTATCTCAGTTAGGTTTAGAGGCTGTGAAATTGCGTGGCTAATTTAGTGTCAATTTTGGACGAGCACCTTAGGAGACCATTAACCCTGACTATTCACCTTTGCACGTAACCAGCGTTATCCCCGGCCTTGAAAGGGGCTGTTAACCTAAACAAAGGCAAATTGGGGCATAGCCGTAACTGTGTTTGTTCTGAGTGATGGAATTTTTAATGCGCGATATTTTGGATGACGATGAACGCAGAGTAAAGCCCCTGGGGATGCTCATGCTGACCACCGCCACCGTTTTAAGCGGCATGATTATTTATAATGTGACACTTGGCCAAACCCAAAATGGACTAGGCCGAACTAACGTGGCCATGGCAGCAGCAGCCTCAACACATGTTGATGTGCCAGCGCCTGCAGAGATTTCCAACACTGTCGTTTTTAAATATGATGCGACGGTTGAAGAGGTTCAGCGCGAACTATTGGCCACTGGTCATTTTAAAGGCTTGGTTGATGGGGTGAACGGCCAAAAGACTAAAATCGCTATTGAGCAATTTCAACAAGAAATTGGTTTACCGGCAACCGGTGAAATCACCCCTGATCTGGTAAGTCGTATTCAATACACCAGAAAAGTAAAAGCAGCCTCCGAATATACAGGCAGCGTTGATCCAGCTCCAGCAGCCATTCAACCCGCTCAAAGCTTGCCGGTTGCTGTGACACCGGTTGCAGAAGTGCCAGAGCCAGTCGCCGCTGCAAAGCCAAAGAAACCAGCGCAGAGCAACAATATATTGAGCGTGCAAAAAACACTTGCCGCCAAAGGCTATTCCGTTGGTGGCATCACCGGAAAAATGAATGCCGAAACCCGTGCAGCAATACTGCAATATGAGTTGGAAAATGGGCTTGCGATGGACGGTATTATAAATTCAACGTTGCTGGCTGCGTTGGGCAGCGGCAAATAACGAGCTTGATGAACCCTCATGCGGCTCAAATCAGACATTTGGGTTGCAGCTTTGCTCAGGCGCTGCTCTGCACAAGGGCATTTTGGCGCGGTTATTCATCATGGTGCCGATGAAGCCGGCGTGATTTTCATTTATATCAATCATCTCAACGGCACCTATGATCTTTTGGCTCCACCACCTGGCCCCGCCTATGACGAAAATGGTGAACGGCGTTTTGTGAGACAGTTTGATTCTCCAGTTGATTGGGAAAAAGCTAGCAACATCGTTCAAAAGCGCCGCAAGTTTGACCCCGATTTATGGGCGGTCGAAATTGAAGACCGGAACGGATTTGCCGGTATTACAATTGAGACAGAAAACTTTAGCTGATTATTAACCATGTCCGTTCTTTATCAGCACATCATGGTGTTGATTGATGAGGGATTGAGGATGGCGTCGGTGATTGCGTTGGCAGATTGGCCGAAACAGGTAAAGCTTCGCGAACCGCACCAAGGCTCCGCGCAAGTTTTGATATTCAATGGCGTGCGCTTTGAAAGATTGCGCGATGAAGTGCAGCAGGTGGTTCGAACAGCAAGATTGCCCCGTCGGCATAATCAAGCAACTGCAATTGAATTAGAATAATTCAGGGTGCTTGCACTTTGCAGGTGCTGCCCGCCATGATTGCTTCGATCTGAGGCCGCATCAATTCATCGGCAATTGGAATCCAAATCACCGCTATGCCGCGCGGTTCAGATGTTTCAGCGTGCCAGCCTAAATTTTCAATTTGCGTTGCATCTTCAGCGCGACCATTGCCCATCAACTGTTGGAAAAATGTCTTGGTCTTGGCAAGTTCAACCTTAAATTCAGAGGTTCCGGCCTGCACATCATTCAACGCATAAACTTGCCTGCCTGATTGCGAGTAGACCGAAAGAGTCCAGTAAGATCGGGGTAATTTTGCGTTAAGGTCAACTGAACCATTGCTCAAATCAAATTTGCAAATGCCGACGACTGATTTTGACGTAGCCGCAGGCAATAAAGCGCTTTGATTAACGATAGTGGAAATGAAAAAACTATTATAGGGCTTGCCCTTTGTCGATTGCTCAAGCTGGCGCGCAAATAATAGACCCGGAGCAAATAAAACATAAGAAATATGAGCGATGACACCCATCAACAAAGCTGCGACAATCCAAAACGAACGCCCCATTTCAGCATCCACTCTTGATGATAGTAGGAAGTGAAATATCTTGCCCCAGAACAGGCTCGTTCACGATAAAACGCAACGCCAAGCCACCGCTATCAGCCGGAACTATCCAATTTCCAGGGGCAGGTCTTGCTGATATAGTCAATTTCAATGTGTTATCTTGTGAAAGTATGGCCTCGCCTGCCGACAATTCGGACTTTGGTGCCTCAGTTCCAGCTGCTGCCGCACTCATTGTCCACCAACGTGCAGGGGTGATCTTGCCTTCGACAACATAGATACAATCAGCCCGCAGGCTATTGCCATCTTCGTCGGTATTGCGAACAAAATAACGTGCTGATTTTGGCGGCGGCAACTGCCCATCACCCAAAAAATGACCCAAGGCGTAGACCAGTGTGGTGCTGGCACCATTCAATTGCCACTCAGACCACTTGGAAGTGGGCGCAACAGGCTTCAAGCCCACCGATCCCAAAGCGTTGATGGCCGATATCACGCCCAAAACAACGCCAGCAAGAAGTGCAATCGCGGAGAAAGATATTCTACCCATGATTTAAAGTGTACTCGCAAAGCGTTTTTGCAATCTAACGTTTTTATACTGGAGTACGAGAAAAATATGAAATTGCTTCATATTCAAAACCCAAACAGATTTTTTTGTTTTTTCTTCGGCGCCTGATTGCCAAACAAAATATCCATCAATGTGCGCCGCTTTTGCGATGTTGTATTGGGCTTTGGCAAAACCAATCCCGTCGCATTCGAAACCGTATTGACCTTCGGGCGAGGTGCTGGCCGAGCAGGTTCGGCCACTTTGCCATTTGCATCAAAAAGATTGAACATGCCGTCCAAAATGTTTTTATCATCAGCACTCGCGCCATAACCTTCCGCAGTGAGGTCGGGAAGGGCGGGATCAACTGTGGCTGCTGGAACGGCTTCGTCTGTTGCGGGTGTAACAGGATCAGTAGAAGCAGGAGGTGCCGCCTTATAGGTATCATCCATCGGTACACCGGGCAAACCTTCAGGCTTAAGCCCTTGCTCAGCCACATCCATAATTCGTTTCCATGCAGGCGCTGGGACGCGCCCTCCTGTCACCGCATTGGCCTTGGAACCATCCATCGGCGAATTATCGTCATTGCCAACCCAAACGCCAGTCACATAATGAGCGCTAAAGCCCAAGAACCAAGCATCGCGGAAATTCGCATTCGTACCAGTCTTGCCTGCAACCGGTGCATAGCCAAGTTGCGCGCGCGTGGCCGTGCCTTGCATCACCACATCATGCAACATTGAATTCAGCTCAGCCACTTTTTCGTAAGGCTCGACTTGCGGCTGCTCAACCGAGTTGGTGCCATGACTATAAAGCAAGTCGCCATTGGTGCGGCGGATTTCCAACACAGCATAGGGTTTCGCCAGTTTACCGCCTGCTGCTAAAGTCGCATAACCCGTCGACAAATCCATCAGCGTCAGCGCGCTGGTGCCAATGGCCATTGTCGGATAGGGGTCGATCATTCCCTGAATGCCAACGCGGTGAACGGTGGCTTCAATTTCTTGCCTGGTAAATTCCTTCATCAACTTGACTGCGATCGTATTGATCGAATGCGTCAGTGCCACCCAAAGCGGAATGCGCCCGCGAAATTCAGGTTCGAAATTATGCACGCACCAATCAACAACACAAACTGGCCCATCTTCTACAATGGTGTTGCGGGTGTAGCCATGATCAAGCGCTGTGAGATAAACAAACGGCTTGAAAGCCGAACCCACTTGCCGCTTGGCTGACGTGACCCGGTTGAACTGACTGTCACCATAGTCCCGGCCCCCAATAATTGCCCGCACTGCACCATCTGGCGACATGGTGATTGATGAGGCTTGGCTGAAATTGCGGTCTGGCCCTTGTGTGTCCACCACATCGTTGACAATAAGCTGGCTTGCATCTTGAAGCTTGGTGTTGATGGTAGTTTTAACCTCCACCACGTAATTGCTCATCAGTCCATGAGATTGCATGACGTCAAGGGCGTCTTGATAAGCCCAGTCGAGAAACCAATTGGGGCTGGCCAATATGTCTTGCTTGACGATAACCGCAGGCGTGCGGCGCGCTTGCAACAATTCGCCCTGATTGATAAAGCCTGCATCCAGCATCCGGTAAAGCACAACATTGCTGCGGGCCTTCGACGCTTCGGGATTTGCATGCGGCGCATATTGCGTGGGCGCCTTAAACAGGCCCGCAAGAACGGCGGATTCTGAAAGATCAATATCGCGTACTGATTTGCCAAAATAAAATTGCGACGCCGCTTCCACGCCATAGGTGCCGCCACCCAGATAAGAGCGGTCTAAATAAAGCTTCAAGATTTCGTCTTTAGAAAGACGCGCTTCGATCCACATGGACAGAAACGCTTCATTCACTTTGCGGCGAATGGTGCGTTCTGGCGAAAGAAAAAGATTCTTCGCCACTTGTTGGGTGATCGACGAGCCGCCTTGCTTGCTGCCGCCACCCTTGGCGTTATGCACCATGGCGCGCAACGTGCCGATCACATCAACCCCAAAATGATCATAAAACCGCGCATCTTCGGTGGCGAGCACGGCTTTGATTAAAGTCGGTGGAATTTCATCAAGCGGAATAGCATCATCCTGCCTGATGCCGCGCCGCCCGATAATCTCGCCATTCGCATCCGTAAAAGTGACGGCATATTCACGGCCCCGGTTCCAAATATCGCCCGTTCCCGAAAACGGCGGCAGAGCGAAAGCCAGCAATGCAAACAGCGCCACAACGCCAAAGGTAAAAAAATCATCGATCAGATCAATGATAAAGCGCTTTGGCCCCGACATTCTGAAATAGCGATAAAGAAAAGAAGAATAAGCCGAACTCGCCCGCTTGATCAAATCCCAAATTTCAAACAAGGTCGAACTCACATAGGAGTCACCGATCCATATCGCACGGTAGATAGCGTTGCTGGTGGGCAGTTTGGTCAATTGGTTCAGCTCGTTTGCGGCAGAATTAAGCGTTGTGGGGCCGAGATGCAAGCTGCCCGGCAATTATGGCGAAATGGGGTAGCGGGGTGCTGGAATTTCGGGTTTGTGCCTGAATGAGATGCCGAGTGCGCAGAATTAAATCAAAGAGAAAAAGTCTGACTGCAATCAACTTTGTTCAACCTACCCTGCGGCCTTCTGGATCAATCATTAGGGTCCCATCTTCCTTGTGAAGTGGGCCTTGTGGCAGACGGTCTAAAAGATCGAGCACGGTTTCGCTAGGGCGGCAGAGTTTAACCCCCTTGGACGTGCACACGATCGGTCGATTGACCAAAACCGGATGGAGCAGCATTGCTGCCACCAACTGGTCATCTCTGATGCCATCCGCCAACAAGCCAAGTTCTGCTGCTGGCGATTTGGTTTCCCGCAAGGCACTGCGCGGAGTGAGATTAGCCGCTGCAAACAGACCAAGCAACTGCGACTCAGTCCATCCAGATTTGAGATATTCAATGACCATTGGTTCATAGCCTGCGGACTTTATGATGCTCAGCACGTTGCGCGAAGTGGCGCAATCCGGATTGTGATAGATGACGATGTTCATGCTCGTTTCAAACACTCTTTTCTTCTGCAAAGAGCTGTGAAGCCACGATAAGGGCCAACAACATTCCAACAAATTGGGCGATAATGAAGGGTAACACGGAGCTCGGCGCAATCCCTGCAAAGGTGTTTGAAAATTCACGCGCAAACGTCACTGCTGGATTGGCAAATGACGTGGACGCCGTGAACCAGTAAGCCGCCGTGATGTAGAGACCGACAAGTGTAGGGATCGCCGCAATGTTATAACGAATGCCGCCAAAGATGGTGATCAGTAGACCGAACGTTGCCGTTACTTCGGCAATCCACTGGCCGACACCCCAACGTTGTTTAGTGGAGACCTCAAATATAGAAAGGTCAAACATGGCGTGGGCAAGCCACACTCCTAAAACAGCGCCAAGTACTTGGCAAAATATGAAAGGTGCAAGACGCGACCAAGCCATGCGCCCTGTCAAACACATGGCCAGCGAAACCACGGGGTTGAAATGCGCGCCCGATATTGGCCCAAGTACCGTGATTAAAACATAAAGGATTGCGCCCGTCGGGATCGTATTGCCAAGCAACGCGATAGCAACATTTCCGCCCGCAAGTTGCTCACCCATGATGCCGGAACCGATGACAGTAGCGAGCAAGATAGCGGTTCCCACAAATTCGGCACCCAAGGAATTTTGGTCAATTTTGGTCACGAGAATTTTCTCCACAGCACGTCTTGGTTAAACGTGACGCAGTCAATTCCTCAATCAGCGGCGCGCATAGCTCCGGCCTGCCGTTGCAGCAGTCATTCAGCAGATGCAAAACGATGCCACGCACAGCCTCCAGGTTTGCCCGGTACACGATTGAACGACTTTGGCGCTCACTGCTGACCAATGAGGCTTGGGACAAGATAGCAAGATGGGTGGAAAGTGTGTTCTGAGGGACTTTGAGCAACCGGGCCAGTTCGCCCGCTGCAACGCCCTCCGGCTCGTGACGCACCAGGATTTTGAAAGCCTGCAGGCGCGTCTCTTGGGCGAGCGCTGCCAAGCCACCGATTGCTTCATTTGATTCCATATATCGAGATATACAGATTTATGTAATTACAGCAAGTTTTTTTGGTCTTTTACACCCGTTTTAACTCGACGAAGAAACATAACCCCTTACTTTCACAAATGCCTTGTGCCAGTTATTAAATCGCCATGACTGATAAAACCTTTTGGAAAACCAAAACCCTCGCCCAAATGACCAGACCCGAATGGGAAAGCCTTTGTGATGGCTGTGGGCGGTGCTGCTTGAATAAACTGGAAGACGAAGACACTGGCGAATATCTCTATACCCGTGCCGCCTGCAAATTATTGGATCTAGATACCTGCCAGTGTTCAGATTATAAAAACCGGGCCAAGCGCGTTCCAGACTGCGTGACTTTAACGTCGGCCAATGTTCCAGAGCTCGGTTGGCTGCCCAGCTCCTGCGCTTATCGCCGCCTCAATGAGGGGCGGGGTTTGGCTTGGTGGCATCCATTGGTTTCAGGCGATCCTGAGACTGTGAGTCAGGCAGGCATTTCAGTTGAAGATGAAGCCTATTCTGAAGTTGGAATCAAAATCACCGAACTGGTGGATCACATTTGGAAACTGCCAAAGGCCAAGCGGAAGCAATTGTAATTTACTGCACTAACTCCGCTTCCACCATATATCTCTGCGGCCCATGGGTGATGGCATCAAAGGGAAAGCAGGTTGCCAATACTAGATTAAAACCGGCGGCATGGGCATCAATACCAGATTTGTTCCAATCAACCACGCGCATGTTTGTGGCGCGGTAGGTGAACGACAATCCGTCGTCCCGCTCCACCTCAATTAAATCTCCCAGTTTCACATTTTTCAAAAATGAGAAATGCGTGTCCCTATGCGCTGCCATCACCGATGTGCCACGCGTACCGGGGCGCGAAGTTTCGTTGACCAATGCTGGCCCAAAGGCCATTGCTTCACCAGATGACCCTTGCAGTACAATCGCCTCGGCATTGATGCGGTTGATCTTGATCCGCGCCACTGGATAAGTGTCAGCCCAGCTCCACGCTTTCACCGGTTTTCCGGTTAAAATGGTTTGCGTGAACGCTCGTTCCAACAAAACTTGAGCCAATTGCGCTTTGGCAAAAATCCAAATTGAATGGCCAAAGAAGATGAGTGATGCAGCGATCAGCAAGCCGGATAGGGCATTCAAAATTCCCCGGCGCGATAAACGCGCCGGAGCCATGATTGTGAAACTAGCGCTCATGCCAGCACCGATTTGCGGCGCGCAAAGAATTGCAGGATCAAAGCCAGCATCGCCAGAACGAACCCGATGATAGCCATCAATTCTGCATCTGTTGCGCCCTGTGGCAAGTTCACCTGAGTTGCCGGAGCAGGGGGCTTTGCCGGATCAAACTTTGCCAGCTGGATGAATTCAGCTTCAGCCTTTTGATCCGTATGCGGAACATTCTGCGCAGGCACATCATTGCCAAACACTGCTTCCCACACCCAGCCTGAAGGCAAGTTCAGCGGAACGTCAGCACGGGTCAAAACATAACCTGCAGGGCGTTTTGGTGAATGATCAACCGCCACCAAACTCGTCAAGCTTGAAACAATCTGATGATCCAGAGCTGTCTTAAGCACTGCCTTATCCGCATCAGCTTGGGTGATCTGACCCAAGGTGGAGGCCACTTCAAGCTCAGCAATTTTGCGACGTGCCCAAAGTTTTGAAATGCCCTTGCCTTGCGCCGCGTCAACCAATGGCAATTTCACTTCCCAAGGTTGATCGCCAATCATGCCTGTGATTTTAAGAACGCCTGACAATGAACCAGAGTCGGCCATCAACATCACAGGTTCGCCACGATAGAGATCAGGCAGCTGTTCTGGCGTGATCTTGGCTGTGCTGCCAAATATCTGCGCATGAATATCAGTAATCACAGGATTACCAATTTTGCCGAACAGATCTTTCATTTTGTCGACAACCTGGGTGCCCTCCCCAATCTGCGTGAACGTGCCACGGCCAAGTTCGGCAGCGCGCGTCATCAGATAAGAGTTTGGTGCTGAGCCAATGCCAACCATAAACACACGTGTGCGTCCACGGCCTTTGGCAATTGCATCAAACAATTCTTGTTCATTGCCAATTGCACCATCGGTGATGAATACGATCTGACGCAGATAGTTTTTATCATTTGGATTTGCGTCAACGAGTGCCGCCTTCATCGGGGCCAGCATTTCGGTGCCGCCGCTGGCATTCAAGCCTGAGACAAAACCTTTCGCTTGGGCAATGTGTTGAGCGTCGGCTTGAACCGCTGAACCAAACAAATTATCCATCGTGTCGTCAAAGCGGATCACGTTGAAGCGATCAGCTGGAGTGAGTTGAGCCAAACCATAAAGTAAACTGTCTTTAGCTTGCGGCATGGACGCACCTTCCATCGAACCGGAATTATCAATGACGAAGGTAATCTCACGGGGATGAACAGTGTTGTTGGATGCCACAACCGGAGGCGTCACAAAGCCTAACATATAGTCATGGCCATTCACAGTTTCTTTAAACAGGCCAGCCTGTGGCGCAGTGCCTGCGGCTGTCCAGGTCAAATCGAAATCCTTATCGGCTGGAACAACACCCGACAATGTAATCACACGAGCATTGGCACCTTTGTCAACAATATCGACTTTGTGATAAGCGCTCTTCACTTCGCCCAGCGCAAAGCCAGCGTCGAGATTGACTGTGATCGAAACTGGATTATTGGGTGCTGATTCAGCGGGGTTCAAAACGGGTGGCTGTGGCGCTTCATTTTTGGTTGAAGCCAATCCGTTTTTATTCACACCAAAATCAACCGTTTGAACAATCGGTGCTGGATTGTAACGAGGTGCAACAACCAGCGGCAGACGCAATTCATAAGTGCCGCTACTTTGTGCAATAGTCTGTTGATACTCAATCTGCACCAAGATTTTTTCATGCGGACCAATATTGGCCACTGAGTTCGTGAACATGTTGGGGCGGTCTTGCTCTAAAAGTGCCGC
>CAXTKN010000011.1:2772-4818 GCA_964244805.1 uncultured Aestuariivirga sp. | reverse complement strand
ACCAATCTGGCCGATGCAAAAGCGGCTTGCGCCGTCATGCAAGTGGCGATCATGGCAATGACCAGTTTGTAGAGTGTCTTCTTATAGTTCAGGCTGCGGTGCAGCGTTATGGCGTTCACTTCATTCCTCCGTTGGGTTAAGTTGCCCCAGCGCCAAGGTTACGCTGCTGTAATGCCGCGCCGCCAATGTGAAGAACTGTAATGTTTGTCAGGCTTCCGCCGCAGATTTGTTGCTTGTGACCGTTTCTTGTGGAATTGTACGGTTTTGTACGGATTCCGGAAACATGAGTGACGACGACCTTTCACCAGAAGAAAACCGCGCCATCAGTGGATCAATCCGCGAAGAGCTGGCGCGGCGTCGTTTGACCAGGCAACATTTGGCCGACAAAGCCAAAATCAGCTTATCGACAATTGAAAAAGCGCTTTCGGGTCAGCGGCCATTCACCTTGGCCACCGTGGTGCGCATTGAAGAGGCACTGCAATATCAATTGCGCAAATTGAAACCCTCAAATGGTGAATCAGCGCTGGCCCCGCAATCTCTGGGGTCCTATTCTCGCCCCGCCGTGTCTTGGCTCGAAGGTGACTATCTCACGCTGCGCACATCTTTCAGCGATCAAAACTCAATTTACTCCTATCTCACCGAAATCCGCTGGGACACTGCGCTTTCACATCTAGCCTTTCGTGAATCCGAACGCATTGATGCGCAGTTCAAGCAGGATGGTTCCGTTTCCGTTCCACATCAATCGGGCTATATCTATTTGGTTACCAACAAACAGGGCCAATACCGGATGATCATCCTCTCTCGCCCGATGATATCGGGGGAGATGTATGGCTTGATTACCACCTTGCAATCAGGTCGGGGAACACAGTTGACGCCTGTTTCAACGCCGTTGGTGTTAGCCCCGGTCAAAGATTTTGGTGATGCTATTCAGTTTGGAAAAATTGATGCATCATCGACTATGTATGATCGCTATAGGAAATTGTTGAACAGAGCTGTGGAAGAGCCTTTTGTGATGATTATCAAATGAGAAAGCTAACCCTGACGGCCGAACACATCGCCAAAATTCAACGCACCGAGCCCGATGAAGGCCCGCACCCTGGCCGCGAGCAGATGAACGATGCCGATTATAGTCAGTGGGCGGATGATTTGTTGGAAGAGCTTACGGGAACGTCGTTGCGCATCTTTGGTTATGGCTCATTGATCTGGAAGCCCGAGTTTGAATATGTTGCTGCATCGCGCGGCTGGCTGCATGGCTGGCACCGCGCGTTTTGCATGAAGATTGAACGCTGGCGTGGAACCAGGGCTGTGCCAGGTTTGATGATGGCGCTGGACAGCAAGGGCAGCTGCAATGGCATGGTCTATGAATTATCGGATGAAAACAAAAAAGCTCAGGTCGAAAAAATTCTTCGTCGTGAAATGACCAACAAACCGCCCACCAATGTGCCACGTGTTCTGAAAGCCAATGTGGATGGCAAAATGCTGCGCGTCATTGCCTTCACATCAAATCCCGATGCTCTTAATTTTGTGAAAGACATGCCGCTACCAAAAGTAGCCAAAATTTTATCGCGGGCAGCGGGCCACTGGGGGACGGGGGCGGAATATCTTTTCAACACGGTCAGTCATCTGGAGCAACTCGGAATCGAAGATCGCAATTTATGGGAGCTGCAAAAGCTGGTGGCTAAAGAGATCGAGAAACTTTAACTTTCTTCTCCAGCTTTTGGCAAATTGCCTTGATGTATGGCGTGATCGGCAGGCTTCCTGATCATCGGTACAGCCGCCAAAACAAGCGGATCAAAACCCGTATTGCCCTTGGCCACAAAATCAAAAAAATGCGAACGCATGCGCGGTTCCCAAAAATTATTAATGTGAGTGGCGATTTCCTTGGTGCCTTCCTCAGCGCCGTAGCTCTTAAAGAAAGTGGCAATCTGATTTGCCATGCGCACCATATCTTTGGATTCCATTTTAAACTCCGTCAAAAATCATAATGCCCTGCTTTGATAAAGCGGCAAGTTTCAATCCAGCCTGTTTGGCCAATTTGAGTGCAAG
>CAXTKN010000011.1:0-2672 GCA_964244805.1 uncultured Aestuariivirga sp. | reverse complement strand
GCTTTGATAAAGCGGCAAGTTTCAATCCAGCCTGTTTGGCCAATTTGAGTGCAAGAGCAGTGGGCGCAGAAATCGTGGCGAGTGCGCCAATGCCGACGGTGGCGCATTTCTGCACCAATTCAAATGAGCAACGAGACGACATCAGTACAAACCCGTTTTCCGGCCTGATCTGCTGCCGGGCCATGGCGCCAATGAGTTTATCAAGCGCATTGTGCCGCCCCACATCTTCGCGCGCGAGTAAAATTGTTCCGTCTTCAGAGCACCACGCAGCCGCATGAACGGTGCGGTTGAGTTCATTCATAGGTTGGAACGCGGGCAGGGCTTCGAAGGCTCTCGCTATCGCTGATGACGAAAATTCCGGTGCGTGAAGTTTGCGGTCAGGCATCCGAATTGCGTCGGCCATTTCTTCAATGCCACATAGACCGCAGCCTACGCGACCTTCCATCGAACGCGAAACAATCCGTTCACGGATGAATTTACTTTCGGGGATTGATAGGTCGACACTGAAACCTTCATCAGAGGGCATCATCAAAACATTACTCACATGGCTCGCATGCGCAACCAAGCCTTCTGACAATGCAAAACCTATAGCGAAATCCTGCAAATCCGAAGGTGTAGCCATCATCACGGCATGCGAGGTGGAGTTGAAGAGGAGTGCGATGGGGACCTCTTCGGGGAGATGCCAGGTGTTCTTCACACCAGCGATTTGTCCGGTAGCTGAAACCGAGCACCTTGCTTCATCCTCCCCCTTTACGGGGGAGGTGTCGCGTAGCGACGGAGGGGGAAGTCTACCGGGAGTTCCCCCTCCAGCACTTCGTGCCACCTCCCCCGCACGGGGGGAGGATGAAGAGAGAGATTTATTCACTCCGCAGCCACGCGCTTGTTTTCTTCCTCGCGTGTTTCCCAATCCTTCTGCCATTCTGATGGCTGGTTGGAAGGGCGCACTTGCACGGCGGTTACTTTATATTCGGGGCAATTTGTGGCCCAATCTGAATATTCAGTGGTGATCACATTGGCACCCGTCACCGGATGATGGAACGTCGTGTAAATCACACCTTGCGGCATGCGCTCAGTAATCAGTGCACGGAGCGTTGTGCCACCAATGCGGCTGGTGAGCGACACCATGGCCCCATCGGCAATACCGCGAAGCTCTGCATCATGCGGATGAATTTCTAAAACATCTTCGGGATGCCAGCTGGAATTTTCCGTACGTCTGGTTTGCGCGCCCACATTATATTGCGACAGAATGCGACCCGTGGTCAGGATCAGCGGGAAGTCGCGGTTGGCGCGTTCAGGTGTTGGCACATACTCGGTGATCATGAAGCGGCCCTTACCTCTGACGAAGCCACCCACATGCATCATCGGCGTTCCGTTTGGTGCCTTCTCGTTGCAAGGCCATTGCACTGAACCCATTTCTTCGATCTTCTTGAAAGACACGCCAGCAAATGTCGGTGTGACCAAGGCGATCTCATCCATGATCTCGGCGGCGTTATTATATTTCATGTCATAACCCATGGCTTGAGCAAGCTCAGCCACCACTTGCCATTCATGCTTGCCTTGCATCGGCGCTTTCACTTGGCGCACGCGGTTGATGCGGCGTTCAGCATTGGTAAATGTGCCGTCTTTTTCGAGGAACGATGTGCCGGGGAAGAATACATGCGCGAAGGCGGCGGTTTCATTGAGGAACAAATCTTGCACCACCACCATCTCCATCGCTTCGAGAGCGGCGGTCACGTGATTGGTATTGGGATCAGACTGAGCAATGTCTTCGCCCTGAATGTAGATGCCTTTGAATGTGCCTTCAACTGCTGCACTCAACATATTTGGAATGCGAAGGCCCGGTTCGGAGTCCAGTGTCGTGTTCCAAACTTTATTGAACAGATCGCGCACCACATTATCAGAGATATGACGATAGCCCGGCAATTCATGCGGGAACGAACCCATATCGCATGCGCCTTGCACATTGTTTTGACCACGCAGCGGATTAACACCAACACCTTCGCGCCCAATGTTTCCGGTGAGCATTGCCAAGTTCGCCATGCCCATCACCATGGTGGAACCTTGGCTGTGCTCTGTCACGCCCAAACCATAATAGATCGCACCGTTACCACCCGTTGCAAACAAACGAGCAGCCCCGCGTATATCATTAGCATTCACGCCAGTTTCAGATTCAAGCGCTTCAGGAGAATTGCGCTCTTCACGAATGAATCCAGTCCAACGCGAAAACTCTACAGTGTCGCAACGTTCGGTGATGAATGCCTTGTTCTCCAACCCTTCGGTGAGGATCACATGGGAGAGGGCATTTACAATGGCCACGTTCGTGCCGGGGCGCAATGGCAGATGGAAGCTGGCTTCGATGTGCGGCGAGCGAACTGAATCCGTTTTGCGTGGATCGGCAACGATCAATTTTGCACCCGCGCGAATACGCTTCTTCATGCGAGACGCAAAAACCGGATGACCATCGGTTGGGTTAGCCCCGATGATCAAGATGACATCGGCTTTCTCAACTGATTTGAAATTCTGTGTTCCTGCGGACGTGCCGAATGTTTTGGATAGACCGTAGCCCGTTGGCGAATGACAAACGCGGGCGCATGTATCAACATTGTTATTCTGGAATGCCGAGCGGATCATTTTCTGCACAACATAAACTTCTTCATTGGTGCAGCGTGATG
>CAXTKN010000010.1:0-22239 GCA_964244805.1 uncultured Aestuariivirga sp. | reverse complement strand
TTTGGCTGGGGCGGGAGGGATCGAACCTCCGAATGCCGGAATCAAAATCCGGTGCCTTACCGCTTGGCGACGCCCCAACAGCGAGGCGGTCTATAGCCGCTAAGTTTGGGGAGCGCAAACACTTTGCATCGCGGCGTTTTGTCCGAGCAAAAACCAGGTGAATGGCCTATTGCGGCCTTAAGCCAGCATCAATGCGGGCTCTTCAATGAAGGCTCTAAAAGCCTGCAGCAACTCCGCACCAACCGCGCCATCAACCGCGCGGTGATCGCAAGATAGCGTGCATTCCATCAGCGTTTTTAGAATCGGCTGCTTGTTTACTGGCACAAACTGCTCAATGCCTGCTCCCACGGCCAATATTGTGGCTTGGGGTGGATTGATGATGGCGGTAAATTGTTCAATGCCAAACATGCCGAGATTGGATACAGCTGTGGTTCCGCCAGTATAGTCTGCGGGTTGCAATTTGCGAGCGCGGGCCCGTGCAGCCAAATCTTTCATCTCAATTGAAATTTGCGAGAGTGATTTGTTTTCAGCGCCGCGAACAATCGGCGTGAACAATCCGCCCTCAACCGAAACCGCGACACCAACATCACTTGCACGGTGTTGTAAAATTCCGCCTTCTGTATAGGTCACATTCGCTGCAGGCACACGCTGCAAGGCAAGCCCCAACGCCTTGATCACATAGTCATTGATCGACACTTTCCATTTTGGTTTTTTGTCTGCATCAAGCGGTGCTTGCATATTAATCCGTTCACGGATTAATGTAAGTTGCGTCAAATCACATTTCGCGGAAAGATAAAAATGCGGAACCGTTTGCTTTGAAAGTGTCAGACGCTGCGCAATAGTCCGGCGCATACCGTCAATCGGCTTTACGTCATAACTGCCAACTTCATACATCGCCATTGTAACTGAAGCATCTGATGCAGACACTACTGGCGTTGCAACAACTGGTTTATGCGCTTCAACATCCTGAGCGGTAATCCGTCCACGTGGGCCAGAGCCTTTGACTGCGCCCAGATCCAATTTCTTTTGCCGCGCCAATCTTCGTGCCAAAGGTGTGGCACGTGTTCCACTGGCACCGTCACTCCCGCGCAGGCGGGAATCCAACTTAGCCGGAATTGCGTCTGTTGAACGTTGGGTTCCCGCCTGCGCGGGAATGACGGCAGAAGAGACAAGTGTGCCAACGGAACTTTGAACAGCTTCACCCGCTGCATAGATCATCGCAACAATTGCACCAATCGGCGTGGCAGCACCCGATTGCGCTTCAATATTATTGATCACGCCATCTGCTGGTGCATCAATCTCGATTGCAGACTTATCGGTTTCCATTTCAAAGAGCACTTGGCCCTTTTTCACAGTGTCACCGTTTTTCACATGCCATTTGGAAATGATGCCCGTGGTCATATCCATATCGACTTTTGGCAGAATAACTTCGGTGGCCATTAAATGCGGCCTTTCACCAGATTGCGCAAAGCTTCCACAATGCCTTCCACTTGCGGCACGGCAGCCCTCTCTAAAATCGGGCTATAAGGAATTGGGCTTTCAGCACCTCCCATGCGCAGGATTGGAGCGTCAAGATAATCAAACGCCTCACTCTCGGCAACCAATGCGCTAATCTCAGCACCGATGCCAAGCGTTTTAACTCCTTCATAAATGCAGGCGAGGCGCGTGGTCTTTTTCACGCTGGCAATAATCGTGGCTGTGTCAATCGGGCGGATCGAACGAAGGTCGATCACTTCAACCTCAATAGCTTCTGCCTTCAAAATCTCCGCCGCTTCAAGCGCCTTGTGCACCATGATTGCAGCGGCAACCACCGTTACATCGCGGCCTTCGCGGGCCACATGAGCTTTGCCGATTGGCGTTAGATAATGCCCCTCGGGTACATCGCCTTTCATTTTGTAAAGCAGCTTATGTTCGAAAATCAAAACCGGATCTGGGTCTTCAATGGCCGCCAGCAACATGCCCTTGGCATCGGCGGGTGTTGAAGGTTCGATTACTTTGAGGCCGGGCACATGGGCAAACCAGGCTTCGAGCGACTGCGAATGTTGTGCAGCAGCCCCTGTGCCCGAACCGCAAGGCATGCGAAACACGACAGGCACATTGACCTTGCCACCCAGCATATAACGCATCTTGGCGGCTTGGTTGACAATCTGCTCCATCGCAAGCCCAGAGAAATCCGAAAACTGAAATTCAAGAATGGGCCTAGAGCCTGCAACGGCTGCGCCCACAGCAGCACCCGCCGTACCCAATTCTGCAATTGGAGTATCCATCACGCGGTCTTCGCCAAATTTATGAACCAGATCACCCGTCACACCAAACGCGCCGCCATAAACGCCAATATCTTCGCCCATGATAAAAACCCGCTCGTCAGCTTCCATGGCAATGGACAGGGCTTCATTCAAAGCCTGCGCAAAAGAGAGTTCACGCATTATGCAATCTCCCTTGCATAAACATCGCGTGTCACATCCCCAGGCACTGGGTCAGTTCCGCCGCGCGCAAAGTTAAAACCATCTTCAATCTCAGCTTTGGCATTGGCCTGCACAGCATCAATATCAGCTTGCACAAAAATGCCCATTTCCAACAATTCATTTTCAAAATGAGGAATGGGATCGCGGGCCTTCCACTCTTCAATCTCTTCTTTCGTGCGATATTTATTGCGGTCACTTCTTGAATGCCCGCGCGTGCGATATGTTTTGCATTCGATCAATGTCGGGCCTTCACCACGGCGTGCGCGTTCAGTGGCCACCACCATGGCTTCGGCGACGTCAGCGATGTTATTGCCATCCACAATCACGCCCGGCATATTATAAGATGATGCGCGGTCCGCCACATTGGGCACAGACATCGAACGATCAGTTGAGACCGACATGCCGTAACCATTGTTTTCGCAAACATAGACAACAGGTAACTTCCAAACTGCAGCGAGATTCAGCGATTCATGAAACGCCCCTTCATTAGAAGCGCCATCGCCAAAGAAACACACAGCCACATCATCGCGCTTTTGCTGCTTGATGGCCAAAGCCGCGCCTGTGGCCAAAGGCAAACCGCCGCCCACAATTCCGTTGGCACCCAAATTACCTGTTTCCGGATCAGCGATATGCATTGAGCCGCCGCGACCCTTGCAATAGCCTTCTTCCTTGCCAAAAAATTCGGCGAACATATATTTGGCTTCAGCACCTTTACCGATGCAATGGCCGTGGCCGCGATGAGTGGAGGTGATGTAGTCCGTTTTGCGGAGTCCCATTGTAATGCCCACTGCTGAGGCTTCCTGGCCAATGGAAAGATGCATCGTGCCGTGGGTGAGGCCACGAATGTATGAGTCCTCAGCCATCTCCTCGAACATGCGCACCAAATGCATTTTGCGCAAAGCTTCCTTCAACGCGGCGGGAGAATTGTTGGCATAAAATGGCCGTTGGTTTTTGCCAAGGTTAGATTTTTTTGGTGAGGAACTCATGTGGCCTGCTTCAATTCTAAAAATAAAAAATGAGCGCGGTCACGGCTAGGGAGAACCGGGGAGGAGAAAGCCGCGCTCTGAGAAGCATAGTTATACTTTTGCGGTTTTAGAAGTCAATATGTAACAGAATAAGAATTACTTAGAGGAAATACAAAACTGATCCAAGCACAACTCAAGTTAGAATAAAAAGAAAATAAACCTATAAATAGAAACCAATTCTATAATACCTAAACGCCTCTCACAAGCGATTCTTAGGTTTGAGCTACCCCGGTTCGAGCCAGACAAGTAAACACCACGAGCGGGCGTTAAAAATGATTTAAATGCTATGTCTAGAAATTTAGTCTAATATTGATCCCGGATAGCGGCAAGTTCACCTGCCAAACTTTTCGTATCTCTGTCATTCACCGCCTGTTGCATAGATTTTAAGCGCGGCAACATCAATGCGCCGACAATGGCGAAAAATTCATCATCACCAATTCCTGTGATAGCACCGCCCTCTTCTGCCAGCAGCAAAGCCAAGCAAGCCGTAGCACAGACCGCCACATTTGGATCGCCATCTCCTAAAAGCTTGCCGCTGTTTTTCAGTGCACCGTGACGCGCGATAGGTGCGGCTTCGACTAAGGCCAAAAGCGTTTCACTTAGAAATCCCAATTTATCATTTGAGTTTGACTTCAAAGCCATCTCACGTCGCGCCGCATCAATACGGTGTTCCAAAACCAAATAGGGCGGCTCAGCCCAATGGGCGAGGATATTTTGGCAACTTCGGAAGAAATAAGCATTGAAAATTGGGTTCTCGACTAATCTATTGTGGCTGATCGCAGTCTGCACTTCATCCATAAAACCAGCGGTGAAAGGCGAAGGCAATTTGCGCCAATTGGGCAGCAAAAGTCTGATCGAAAGATTACCGCCCTTGGTCATCACGTCATCAACACATCGCGCAATTCCTGCAACTATGCGCGAGAGGAAAGTGGATTGGCGCGGGAACAACGTGCCCTGCCCATCCACATTGCGCAAATCACGCACATAAAACTGCGCGGTGCGTAAACTGTCGCGAATTCCAGCAGCCATGCACCAAGCATGATCAGACAACCGTTCAGCTGTTTTAAAGGCAATGTTCATGCGGCCAATTGAGCCTTGCCACGGCCGCTTCGTCAAGCGATGATATGGTCGCATGAAAACACCGTTAACAACCGATGCTTCGAAAATTGATGATCTGGCTCACGCCGCCAGACGCTTTCGCACAGTGTTGCAGATGTTTGAAACCAATCTGGATTTGCTGTTCAAAAACTCGTCGCTCTCCACTGTGGTGGATCATGCTGCATTGGCCACTGCCTTTTCAAATTGGCGTCAGCGCTTCGATCAAACCAAATATCTGGCTGATACCAATCGCCACGACTTTGTGATTTTCGCTGCCGGCCTCATGTTGAAAGAACTGGTTGCAGCATCTCCTTTAAAAACTCAGCCGCGCAAGCCAACTGAAAGAGCGGTTGCGAACCTAGCGACAGATCAATTGCTGACACGTTGGCCTGAAGGTTATGCCTATACGAGCTTCTGCTTATCTGTTGCCGGAGCAATCTTGCGTGAAATGGGCGAGACCGAACCGGAAACCGGCGGCCCTTCGGATGACCCCGCATTCTGGGACACATTTAAAGAAAACACCATGGAAACTCCAGCTTCAGCCATCGCCTTTTTTGACTTAGTCTGCGGCCAAGAACCAAACTGGGACGCGCCCGATGTACCGTGGATGAGAAAGGCGTTGAAGCAAAAACGCGAATTGTTGAAGGGTTAAAGCATGCCCACCCTGGCGCCCGTATCACCATCAAAAATAAACGCGCGGCCCATATCAAACTGCAACGACAACGGCGTATCGATCGCCGCTCGGTAATCTCGTGCCGCTCGGGCCACGATCAACTGTTCACCATTTTTGACAGCAACCAAAGTTTGATCACCCGTTGGCTCCAGTGAATAAAGCGGCGCAGTCAGATGCGCTTTTGATTTTGTAACTATCGCCACATCCTCTGGCCTAATTCCAAAAACAGCGTTTGAATGATCGGCATATTTCAAGCCCGAAACTTTCACACCTGGCCCGGTGAAAACGCCCTTGGAAATCGATCCCTTAATCAAATTCATCGGCGTCGAACCAATAAATCCAGCTACAAACATATTGGCTGGATTATTGTAAATCTCATCAGGCGTTCCAAGCTGTTGGATTTTGCCCTTATTCATAATTGCAATACGGTCAGCCAAAGTCATGGCTTCAATCTGATCATGGGTCACATAGACAGTCGTTGTCTCCAGCCGCTTTTGGATGTGTTTGAGTTGCGCGCGCATCGACAAGCGCAACTTGGCATCCAAATTCGACAATGGCTCGTCCATCAAAAACACTTGGGGTTGGCGCACAATGGCGCGGGCCAAGGCAGCGCGCTGGCGTTGACCGCCTGAAAGCGCTTTGGGTTTACGCTCCAACAAATCACCCAGCTCCACCATCTCAGCTGCTTTTCGCACCAAGCCATCTTGCTGGTCTTTCGGAACACCGCGCATGCGCAACGGGAAGCGGATGTTCTCATAAATCGACATGTTTGGATAAAGCGCGTAGCTCTGAAATACCATCGCCACATCGCGGTCTCGCGCGTCCACATCGGTCATGCGCTGTCCGGCAATCTCAATGTCGCCGCCGGTATTCATTTCCAATCCTGCAATCATGCGCATGGTCGTGGTCTTGCCGCAGCCCGAAGGACCGAGCAGAACCATAAATTCCTTATCTTTAATCTCAAGATCAATGGCATCCACGCCCACCACGGCACCCCAAGCCTTGGACACTTTGTGCAAACTGATTGATGCCATTTCGGTTTTCGTCCTTTCTCACCAGATTAGCCCAACAACCACTCTTGTAAAGTTGGTGGTTTTCGGTTCAATGCCGCCAGCAATTTCTTGCAAGTCTAGCCTCTCTCTATTATAGTACTATTGTTATTTCAGAAGATCAAATGTATCTTTTCATTTTCCGAACGGGAACCACAAATGTCGAAGAAATCCTACCTGCCCCTCAACTCCCAAGCCCCGGCCCACGGCCTTGCCGCCGATTTAGCGCGGCGGTTTGCGGAAACCGGCAAACCGATTCGCGTGGGGTTAATCGGCTCGGGCGAGATGGGCACCGACATTGTGACCCAGTGCCAGCAAATGACAGGCATAACAGTTGCCGCCATCGCTGATCGGCGCATTGAAAATGCAAAACGCGCGGTTGTAATTTCCGGACGCGACGAAGGTGATTATCAATTGGTCGATACGGCAGCAGCTCTTTCCAGCTGCCTAAGTTCAGGCAAAACGGCAATCACTGAAGATTCACAACTGATCTGCACCGACCCACAAATTGACGTGGTGATTGATGCCACGGGCAGGCCCGCCGCCGGTGCTGAAATTGCTTTGACGTCGATGGAACATGGCAAGCACATGGTGATGATGAACGTGGAAGGTGATGTTTGCATAGGGGCTTATTTAAAGCGCGAAGCGTCGCGGCTTGGTGTGGTTTACACCTTAGGTGCGGGCGATGAGCCATCAAGCTGCATGGAGCTTGTGAATTTCGTAACCGGCATGGGCTATCCGATTGTGGCTGCGGGCAAGGGCAAAAACAATCCGCTCAAAATTGATGCAACACCAGATGAATATGCTGAAGAAGCAAAACGCCGCAACATGAATGTGCGCATGCTCGTAGAGTTTGTTGATGGTTCAAAGACCATGGTTGAAATGGCGGCAATATCGAACGCCACAGGATTGGTTCCCGACAAGGCCGGTATGCATGGCCCCAACTGCGCGATAACAGAACTTGAGCATGTTCTATGCCCCGTGGCTGATGGCGGAATTCTTTCGCGCAAAGGCGTTGTCGATTTCTCAGTGGGCAAGGGTGTGGCACCCGGGGTTTTTGTTATCGCTGAAATGTCTCATCCTCGCGTGCGTGAACGCATGCATGATTTGAAACTGGGTGCTGGGCCTTATTACCGTTTCTTCCGGCCCTATCATTTGACGTCGCTTGAAGTGCCGCTGTCATGCGCGCGCGCTGTGCTTTACGGAATTCCTGACATGCAGCCGCGCGATGTGCCGACAAGCGAGGTCTGCGCCGTGGCGAAAAAAGATTTGGTGCCGGGCGAAAGGCTCGATGCGATTGGCGAATACACTTATCGCGCTTGGATTATGAGCGTTGCCGAAGCAGTTGCGGCCAAAGCTGTGCCATGCGGTTTGATTGAAGAGGGCAAAGTGACCAAGGCTATCAAGAAGGGCGAATTGCTGACCACTGAAAATATCGCGGTTGATACTACAGCTAAAATTTTCACGCTGAGAAAGCGGCAGGATGATATGTTGAAAGTCGCAGCCGCCTAAATGCCACGCTATGATTACACATCCATGGGGTTCTACACCTATGATTGCTTGGGCTGGCCATTCACAGAAATTCCACCCGGTGGCGGCACAGTTTTTATTGATGATCTAACATTGGCGGTTTCAGGCGCTGGTGGCACAGCGGCCATTGCTGCGGCAAAGATGGGTTTAAAGACACTTGCTGTGGCTGGTGTCGGTGAAGATTTGATGGGTGACTGGGTGTTGCAACGCTTGGCCCATTTCGGAGTTGATACCTGGGGTGTACAGCACAAACCTGAATGGCGCACGTCATCATCTATCGTTACAACCCGCGCCGACGGCTCGCGCCCCGCCCTGCATATGTTGGGTGCAACCAAAGATTTTTTCGTTGATGATGCCATGATCCCGCGCGTGATTGATGCGAAAGTGTTCCACATTGGCGGCATTGGTTTGATGAATGCGATGGATCAGGGGCAGAATGCTGTTGTGATGAAGGCTGCGAAAGCTGGTGGCGCTGTGACCACAGTTGATGTCTTCGCAGGTTCGCCCAAAGACCTGCCCGCCATTGCCGCAGTTCTTCCGTACACTGACTATTTCATGCCCTCGATCGAAGAAGCCCAAGCTTTGTGTGGCCGCAGCGATTATGGCGATACGGCCAAATTCTTTTTGGATATGGGCGTGAAAGCCTGCGTGCTGACCCTTGGTGGTGACGGCGCATACTATCACGACCGCGACGGCGCCTCATTCAAAGTGCCTGCCTATGATGTTAAAGTGAAATGCACCTGCGGCTGTGGCGATGCATTTAATGCAGGCTTTGCGGTTGGGTTGGTGAAAAATTTCGACCCCGAAACCCGCGTGCGCTTTGCCCAAGCAACATCGGCGCTCAATGCAACGGGGCTTGGTTCTCAGGCAGGTGTTGAGAGCTTTGAACACACATTGAATTTTATGAAGACGACTGGAGTCAAAGCTTGAACCGCTCTTAGCGAGCTTCAACTTTGCTTGCCCAACCGTACAATATTTTTTCGCATCTCATCCATTTGGACCATGCGCTTCGCGATCGTTACGCGCAATCCTATGTGCACTGGCCGATGCGAGGCGCAATTTGCGCATGTTTTGACCAGATACCAGCTTTCAAATCAAAATCAGCGCTTTTAAACGGGAGTACATTATGAAAAAGCCAACAATGCACGGCGGACGCCCCATCCGTGGTCTCGAAAGCACCGCTCAATCAACCATTAACGGACAAGCGAAGTTTGGCCGCATGTTCCGTTGGCTTGAGGCAGCTCAGAATCCTCGCAATGCCGAAGAAAAAGCAAAACTCGAAGCAGCCTTTGCCGAATTGGCAAAACAAATGGTGCCAGATGAATTCAACACAAACATCAAAGACAAAAAATTTTCAGACGGGCATGGCGACTTTTTGCCTGATGCGCCGATCACTGCAAGAGAGCCAAACGATGAGAACGACACGATAGCTGCTGGCTACACATACTTTGGTCAGTTCGTCGATCACGATATTACCTTTGATCCAGCCTCCTCAATTCAGCAAACCAATGACCCTGATGCGTTGGTGGACTTCCGCACGCCAAGGCTCGACCTCGATTGCATATATGGCAGCGGCCCTGCTGACGAACCTTATCTCTATTCACGCGGCTCTGATCGAAAACTGTTTGTTATCGGCGATATGAAAAGCCCAGACAAAAAATCATCTCCCGATTTGCACCGCACGCATGATCACACCGCCATTATTGGCGACAAGCGCAATGACGAAAATAAAATTGTCTCGCAAATCCAAGCGCTTTTTCTTGGCTTTCACAACAAGGTCTACGCCACCATTGGCAAAAATTTCGAAGATAGAGACAGTGATGACCGCTTTAACGAGGCGCAAAGAATTGTGCGATGGACTTATCAGTGGATCGTGTTGAATGACTTTCTGCCGAAAATCTGCGACCCGAAAGTCTACGGCGCAATCAAACCTTCGCCTGCTGATCACAAGGGTCCGCATTTGTCGCATTATACCACGCATGGTGATGCTTATATCCCGGTCGAATTTGCGGTGGCCGCCTATCGCTTCGGACATTCCATGGTGCGCCCCAGCTACTCTCTCAACTCAACTGTTCTGACAACGCCAACAGCGAAGTTTGAAGATAAAGGCCAACACGCACACAGTTTTGGCCGGGTGCCGATTTTTGTGAGAAAATCGAAAGCCAATACAGATGCGATGAATGGTTTTGGTGAGCCGTTGCCTGATTTCTGGGGCATCGACTGGGGCTTCTTCTTTGGCAAACTCGGAAACCATCCGGACAATCAACCACAAATCCCACAGCCCAGCTACCGGATCGACACCAAGCTTGTGAACCCGCTTGGCAACCTGCCGGAATTTGCAGCCATGAATGTCAAACAGCCGTTTGAATCATTGGCATTCCGAAATCTTGTGCGCGGTGCGAGCATGGGATTGCCGTCTGGTCAACGGATTGCGCGGATGATGGGCCTCAAGGAAAGCGAAATCCTCACCGAAGCAGAATTGTGGCACAAGCGCTGCGATGGCGATAAAGTAGAAGACTGGGCAGACGGCAAAACGATTCTCGAAAATAATCGCATATGGTTCCAAGAAAGCGCCCCGCTGTGGTTCTACATCTTGAAGGAAGCTGAGATGAAAGGCAACAAAGGGCGCCATCTCGGACGCGTTGGCAGCACAATCGTTGCTGAAACGCTTTTCGGCCTCGCGTGGGCTGACCACTATTCCTACCTGTTCCAGGAACCGCAATGGAATCCAGCAACGGAGGACATCGGCCTTTCAGCAGACCCAGACATGTTGGAGCTGACAAAATTCGTCTGATGTGTCGGTTTTCTCCCAGCCGACAACATCATTTGACCCAGGCACACGTGCCTAGGTCTTTTTTTCACCCCTTCACCGCACCCATCGTCAGCCCGCGTGACAGGTGGTTTTGAATTGAGATCACCAACAACAGTGCGGGGAAAAACGCCAAGAACGAGACGAGCGCAATCGCATTATAAATAATGCCGTCGCTGCCGCCGCTGAAGTTTGCCAGCGCTACTGACAATGGATAGGCATTCTTCGATGCAATGATCAGGGTAAACAAATATTCGTTCATCGCAAAGATTGCCGCAATAACCGACGCGGTGATGATGCCCGGGAGACACATGGGAATGATAATTGACCACATGATGCGCAAGTCGGATGCGCCATCGGTGCGCGCGGCGTCTTCAATCTCATGAGGAATGTCGACCATATAGGAGCGGATGATCCACACCACGATGGAGAGGTTTGCAGCCGCATAGACCAACATCAACGCCCAAACGGTATCAAGAATATGCAAGCGCCCGAACAACACGAACATGGGGATGGCGACAGCGGCGGGGGCCATCATTTTGGTCGAAAGAATATAAAAACCAATATCTTCACGACCTTTGAATTTGTAGCGCGCTAAAGCATAGGCAGCAGGCACACCAAGCAACAGGCAGATCACAACGCTGCCGGACACCGCCATAACGGAATTGGCAAAATATGTGCCGATAGGCCATTCATCCCAAATCTTGGCCCATGTTTCAGTTGTGAGCGTTGGAAAATAAATGGGCGTGGGCGCAATGATTTCATTTCGCGGACGAAGAGCAATTGACGCAAAGAATATAATCGGCAACAGGCAGGCCAATGCCCACAATGCTAAAATGAATTTTGCAACCCAGGTTCCTGATGTGGTTTTGCTCTTCATTATTCAGTTCCTGACTTGAAGAAGCGGCGCACCAGCGTCTGTGAAACAACAATTGTGGCGATCAACAACAGAACTGATGCCGCTGATGCATAGCCTTGCTCAAAACTTTTGAACGCTGTGCGATAAATAAAATAACTGAGCGTTTCGGTGGCACCACCCGGGGAACCTTGAGTGATGACATGAACCGGCGTGAACATTGTTAAAATATCAATGCCGCGTAACACGAGTCCGATTGCAATGACCGGGCGGATCATTGGCAACGAGATGTTGAAGAAAATGCTGTTCCATGATGCGCCGTCAAGGCGGGCTGCTTCTTCAACTTCCTTGTCCATGCCCTGCAGGCCCGCGACGAAAATAATGAACAGGAATGGAGTCCACTGCCAAACATCTGTGACCACGAGAACCGAGCGGGCAAAACCAGTTGAACCCATAAAATCAATGTTGCCAAAAGTTGAACCAAGCCGCGTCAACAGATCGCTGATGATGCGGCCATCATTGAAGATCAACTTCCACAAAAACGAAACGGCAGATGGCATGAACAACATGGGCAATAAGAAAATAATGCGCCAGGCTTTCACCCATGGGTCGCGGTAGACCAATGCGGCCAGTGCCATGGCAATCGTAAATTCAATGACGAGCGTGATCGAGCCTAAAACCAGCGTGTTGTAAAGGCTTTCCCAAAACGCATTGTCGACAATGAGTTCTTTGTAATTTTCAAGACCGACAAATTCCAGCTTGAATTTTCCCGTCATGGTGCTGCGATAAAGCGCATAAATGCCGGGATAAAGCGTGATGCCCAGCAGATAGATCATCGCTGGGGCCAGCAGAAAATAAGGAAATGCCTTGCGCATGAAGGGACTGCGGCGGCGAATGATGGTAGATTCTAGTGTCGTCATTGATTTAGTCCGTAGACCTCAAAAAAAGACGGCAGAGTTTCCCCTGCCGTCCAATATCAAATTCAGAACGGCGCCTTTTTTCCCTTGCCAATCCACATGCCGGGTTCGACGGCTGCGAAGTTCATTGGGTCTTTACCTTTATAGAAACCATTCTTGGTCATGATTTCTTTGACTTTCACTGCGGCTTGATCCAGCGCGTCCTTCGGCTTCAATTCACCAACAACAACCTTGTTGATGAGGAAGCCAATTTCCTGATCCATCTGGAAACCCTGTGGCAAGCGGGGTGCGCACCATGCATAATCCAAAGCTTCAGACCAAACCTTTGCAGGCTGTGATACTGTACGCAATTTTTCATTGGCGAGCACTGATTTGTAACCAGGTGCCACACCATTGGCATTGGCTTCATTCATGGCCATAATCGATGCCGAAGTTAAGAAAGCGAGCATCAAGAATGCGGCTTCCGGCTCTGGCGATGTGGCGGTAACGCATGATGTTGAACCTGCAATGTTTGGTGGCGCGTAGGTGCCGCCAGCAACGCGTGGTTCATAGATCGTCATTACGTCATCGCCAATCTTGGATTGATCAGGGCGCGTTGCTTGTGTGCCAGAATCCTGCCAAGAAATGTTGCAAGCGATTTGACCGCCCAACCAAGCTGCACGATTGGTTGGCCAATCAGCAGCGGCAACACCTTCAATGGCATTCTTCGACAAGGCGACAATGGTTTCAAGACCTTTGACACCTGCATCACTGTTGATTGTGGGTTCCCACTTATCGTTAAACATTTGCATGCCATATTGAGCCGCAATATGTTGCCAAGTATAGGTCGCCCAGAAGCCACGGCCGCACATCATGCCGATAGCATTTACACCTTTTTCAACCTTGTTGAGTTCAGGTGCCAAGCGGATCATGTCGTCATAAGTTGCAATCGACTTTACACGGTCAACATCACCACCCAACACCTTCTTCATGATCGAAGGGCGCACATGCACTTGTTGAATATCACAATCGAACGGAATGCCGAGAATGCCTTTGTCGCTCCAATGGCCATAATTCAGCTGATAGGTTTCATAGAAATCATCAAATGGCAGTTTCCACTTGGCGATATATTCATCCAAAGGTTTTACAAAGCCTTGCGCACCAAAATCGCCCAGCCATGGCGAGAAGAATTGGATGGCATCAAATGAGGCAGTGCCTGACAAGAATTCAGCGACAACCTTATCATACATTGAATCGTCAGGAATTGGGACAAGCTCAACCTTAATGCCTGAAAGTTCTGCAAATGGGGCAACACCGTCTTGAGCTGATTCCTTGTCGGCAGCTCCGATGGCAAAGCGAACTGTTTTGCCTGCATGTTCTTTACGAACTGCTTCCCAATCAACAGTGCGGATCCAATCTTTCTTTGAATCCCAGAGCTCGTCATTATCACCAAGCTTATATTGCTCACGATATTCTTTTTTAACATATTTACCAACATTGATGGTTTTAAGGACTTCGCCTGGGTCTTTCATTGCCGCAAAGGCGCTGTTGATATTGAACATATTAACGCCACCGACAGCAGCAGCTGCGCCTGTGGCAGCCGTAGCTTTTAGAAGCGTACGGCGAGTTAGTTTATTGGTTAGTAGCATTAGTTCCTCCTAAACATTTTTATGGCCTGATTTGAGGTTGCGCACGTGCTTGGCCTTGAGCACCGCCCAATTTTTTCGGGTCCACCGCATGCGTGAGGCAGCCGAGAAATCAAAATAAATGAATAGATCACCGTGAAATTATGGTGTTTCCGCGTAAAAGGTTTTTGCCTTCAATGCCCACTCCAACCTCCCTTTTTGGCCGCTTGATTTGATTTGCGGCCTGTTTTTATCGTTCTTTCAATTAGCATACTAAATTACAATTTGAAATGCAAATGTTTCGTTATCAAATTTTCAGTTTGTCTTGGCGCCGCGAAAAAAGACGGTGTAAGCATGACGTTTTGATGACTAGGAATTGAATTTTGAACACCCAAAGCCCGACACCGCTGCTTGATATTGCCGATTTTCCAATCAATTTGAAAAAGTTGGATGTGAGCCAGCTGGCACAACTCGCCGCCGAGCTCCGCGAAGATATGATTAGCGCCGTCTCCAAAACCGGTGGGCATTTGGGAGCTGGTCTTGGCGTTGTCGAGCTGACAATTGCTTTACATTATATTTTTAACACACCTGAAGACCGCGTGATCTGGGATGTGGGGCATCAAAGCTATCCGCACAAATTGCTGACCGGAAGGCGCGGTCGTTTTTTAACGTTGCGTCAGGAAAATGGAATTTCGGGGTTTACCAAGCGCGCCGAAAGCGAGTTTGATCCGTTTGGTGCCGCGCATTCGTCGACTTCGATTTCAGCTGGTCTTGGTATGGCCGTGGCGCGCGATCTGAAAAATAAAGCCAATAATGTGATAGCAGTAATTGGTGATGGTGCGATGTCGGCGGGCATGGCCTTTGAAGCTTTAAATAATGCAGGCGCAATGGATGCGCGGTTGATCGTGATCCTGAACGACAATGATATGTCAATTGCACCACCATCAGGAGCGCTCAGTTCCTATCTGGCGCGTTTAGCTTCTGGTAAATTCTATAGTGACTTCCGCGATCTCGGCAAAAAACTGTCGTCGCGTTTGGGCAAACGAGCTGAGCGTGCAATCACCCGCGCTGTTGGACATGCGCGGGGTTTCGTGACCGGCGGCACCATGTTTGAGGAATTGGGGTTTCAATACATCGGCCCGATTGATGGCCACAATTTTGATGATCTAATTCCCGTGCTCAGCAACGTGCGCGACCACGGCAACGGACCAGTTCTCATTCATGTCGTAACCAAAAAAGGTAAGGGTTATGCGCCTGCCGAAAAGGCGGCTGACAAATATCACGGCGTGAATAAATTTGATGTGATCACCGGCACCCAAAGCAAAGCCGCATCAAATGCACCTGCTTATACAAAGGTATTTGCACAAAGTCTGATTCAGGAAGCGCAGCATGATGACCGCATTGTGGGAATTACAGCGGCCATGCCAACTGGCACAGGGCTTGATCTATTTGGTGAGGTTTTTCCAACACGGGTTTTTGACGTTGGCATTGCCGAGCAACATGCGGTGACATTTGCTGCAGGAATGGCCACCGAAGGCATGAAGCCATTTGTTGCAATCTATTCCACTTTCCTGCAACGCGCCTATGACCAGATCGTCCATGACGTTGCCATTCAAAAACTTCCCGTGCGTTTTCCGATTGATCGTGCGGGTTATGTTGGCGCTGATGGGCCAACTCATTGCGGCGCATTTGATATTGGCTTTTTGACATCCCTGCCCGGTTTTGTGGTGATGGCTGCATCCGACGAAGCAGAACTCAAGCACATGGTGCGAACCGCTGCGGCCTATGACGATGGGCCGATTTCATTTCGCTTCCCGCGTGGTGATGGCGTGGGGGTTGATCTGCCGGAGCGCGGAGAAATTTTGGAAATTGGCAAGGGCCGCATTGTTAAAGAGGGAACCAAGATTGCGCTTCTTTCTTTTGGAACGCGGCTTGCTGATTGTATGTTAGCTGCGCAGGAGTTGGATTCAGCAGGGCTATCAACAACCGTAGCCGACGCGCGCTTTGCCAAGCCCTTGGATATAGATTTGCTGCGGCGCTTGGCTTTGGAACACGAAGTATTGGTGACTGTTGAAGAAGGGGCTACAGGCGGCTTTGATGGCCAGGTTTTGCACGCTCTGGCAAACCTTGCCTTGCTTGATCGCGGTTTGAAAATTCGGTGCTTAACATTAAAAGATGAATTTACAGATCAGGCCAAACCTGAGACGATGTATGCGCGCAGCGGCCTTGACCGTGCGGGCATCGTCGCCACAGTGATGTCTGCATTGGCTGCCAACGGACAGAATATTTATGCCAAAGCATGACGACGGCCATATCAGGTCTATTGCGGTGACACCCGTGGATCGCGGTGCGGGTCGTATTGCCCGCAACCGCATGCGCATTGCGTGGATGTATTATGTTGAAGGCTTAACGCAAAACGAAATTGCTGAAAAGCTGGGCATTGGTCGTGTGACAGTTGTGCGCAATATCAATGAAGCCATTAAACAGCGCGAAGTCAAAATCCGCATTGAAGGCGATATCGCAGAGTGCATTGAGATTGAAGACGCATTGAAAAAAGCCTTCAATTTGCAGGATGCAATCGTGGTTCCCGAACCAAATAATTCAGCAAACATTGCAAAATCTATCGGCAATGCCGCCGGCATGTTTGTGTCTGACACGTTGAAAGACGGAATGTCCGTCGGTGTTGGCTGGGGCGCAACACTGTATGAATCGCTTGCCACCTTAACTACGCGCGAGTTAAACAATGTGCAGGTGATCTCCTTGCTCGGTGGAATTGTTCAAGCGCGAAAATTTAATCCGGCAGAATTCGCCTGGCAATTCGCGCGCGCAGTTGGTGCTGATTGTTATTTGCTGCAAGCCCCCGCTGTGGTCGATTCACCAGCAACCCGTGAGGCATTGGTTGAACGCTGCGGTTTGCGCGACGTTTTTAAACGTGCAGAGAAGCTTGATATAGCCATGCTGAGCTGTGGCAACATGGAACCAAAGTCCACCGCGTTCAGGTTTGAAATGTTACCGGAAGAAGACCGCCTCGCTTTGATCCAAGCGGGCGCTGTGGGCGACTTGCTTTATAATTTTTTTGATATCGACGGAAAACTTGTTGATCACCCCGTCAACAAACGCATTATGTCTATACCGCTGAATCAACTGCGCGATGTACCACTGCGCGTTATCTCGGCTGGCGGCGCAGACAAAATTGAAGCGATCTATGGCGCAATCAAACTGATCAACTGCAATGTTTTGATCACGAATGAGGAAACAGCTTTGGCGTTGCTAAAGAAGGTTGGGAATTAAAAAAGCCCGCACCACTCAAAGCATAAGTGGGCGGGCCTTTAGATCGAAAGTGAAATCAGTTAGGCCTTGTGGTTGAATAATCTTGCAATTGCAGGCACGCCAACTCCGGCAAGCACAGCTTTTATCGCATCACCAACGATGAATGGATAAAGCCCCCAAGATAATGCCGATGTCGTTGCAGTCGCAGCATCCATGTTCATCGTCTTGGAAGCCCAGATTGCCAGCCAGATGACCCCAGGCACATAAAGCAATGCACCGCCAATCAAGGCAGCCACAGCGCTTTTCGGCAAAGAGCTCGCCCGGCCGCTTTCAATCAGCTTACCAACCAGCCAAGCAGCCAAAATGAACCCCACCACATAGCCCATCGATCCCGACGGAAACATATAATCAAGCTTGGCATCAAAAAGCCCCGATTTTCCACCAGCAAAAAATGGCAAGCCTACCGCACCTTCAAATGCATAAAGCAGAAGTGTTGCAGCGCCCAAACGTGCGCCGTAAGCAGCGCCAATGCCGAGAACGGCCAAAGTCTGCAAAGTCATCGGCACAGGATACATCGGCACTGTGACTTGCGCTGCTCCTGCAACAATCAAACTGCCGATAACGGCTAAAACGATGTTGCGAACCAAATTTGAGGATTGTGTTTGTGGCCAAAGCTTATTTGCCAATGTTGCGTTCATAGTTCCATTCCCTGTTGTTATGATGCTTGAATAATGCAGCAATTGCCCTGTGGCAACCAGCTTTAAAACCTTTTGGATAACACGGCCAAAGCAACCTTGTTAAGCTCGCCTTGAGGATCAGCCAGTGAATCAACAACTGTAAAATGATTGGTATTGGGCAAACTGAGAATTTTGGGTTGCAGCGATTCCCAAGCTTTCGCAAGATCTGCCGCCTGTCGGTGAAATTCCGAGGGTTCATCACCTCCCACCGCAAAAACAATTGGTGCTCGCGATTTGATCTCAGATGTCATCAGATTGAGCGCAGCCGAAGATTGTTCTGTAATGCGAATATCGGCATTCATGGTGGTGTGCATCAAAGGTGCAACATCATAAATACCTGAGATCGCAATGACCCCAGCAACCGGATTTTCTGGCAGACCATGCGCCGTCCAATCCGTGGCCAAATGCAAAGCAGCCAAATGCCCCCCCGCAGAATGGCCGGCCACAACGATATTTGCCCGCTCATCATCATTCAGCACATTTTTATAAGCATGGACAAAAGCCCGGATAATGCTGCCGCGAATGTCGCTCATCGAAACCTCAGGGCAAAGCGGATAATTGATAAGCGCCACGGAAATACCCTGTTCCACAAAGCCATCCGCCACCCAAGATGTTTCCACTTTCGAAAGCATCCGCCAATAGCCGCCATGAATGTAAATTAGTGTGCCTCGTGAATGTGGTGCGCGATAGAAATCCAAAACCTCACGCGAATGCGGCCCGTAAGAAATATCCGCATCAAATGCAAATCGTTCCCGCGTCTCAGCCGCCCGAATTTTCCACGCGGGAATAATTTCACTAGCATTGGCGACTGTTGTGCGCGGATTATATTGCAGCTCGTGCCAGTTATGGTCAGTCATCAAACACGCCTTGGGTCAATCGGAGTGATCACCTTTAACTCAAATACATCCTCCATAAATTTAGCCCCCGCCAGCAATTTTGCCTCGCCACGATTTGGCGCAATGATTTGCAGGCCCACTGGCAATTTGGATCTTGTAAAGCCACACGGAATTGAAATCGCCGGGCACGCACACATGGTGGCTACAGCAACAATCAATAACCAATCAACATAGGTTTCAAATTCAACGCCGTTGCAATGTGTTGGATAGCGTTGTTCAACAGGGAACGGCTGCACGATGGTGGCCGGGCATAACAGAAAATCATATTCACTGAGGAACTTGCCCATCCGGTGAAACAGCATTCCCCGCTGTGCCTCAGCCTTGGCGATATCATCAACTGAAAGCGCTAGACCTTTCTCTATATTCCAAATCACTTCGGGTTTGAGCAAATCACGATGATCAATCAAAAGCTGCCGCATACCAACTGCAAAGCCAAGGGCGCGCAACGTTTGAAAACAATTCATCATATCCGAAAGATCAGGATGCGCTTCTTCCACAATAACCCCAGCGGCTTGTAACTTCGCACCTGCCGCCATTACAATCTCGGCAACCTCAGGATCAACTGGCGTAATGCCGAGACCTCGGCTGATCGCCACTTTCTTCGGCTTCCAACCTTTCGAAATGGCGTATGAGTAATTTTCCTCGCGCGGCAGCGACAACGGATCGCCAGCTTCTGCCCCCACCATCGCGTCAAATAGTAAAGCCAAATCCGAAACATTGCGCGCCATCGGCCCTTCCAAGCCCAGCGTGCCATCAATCTTTCCGTATACGGACGATGCAACACGACCAGGCGAAGGTCGCATGCCCACCACACCACAAAAGCTTGCAGGATTTCGCAGTGATCCCCCCATATCCGAGCCATGCGCGAGCCAAGCCATACCACTCGCAAGTGCCGCCGCCGCACCACCTGATGAACCAGCAGCAGATAATTTCAAATTCCACGGATTGCGCGTAACACCAAAAACCTCGTTGAAAGTATGCGCGCCTGCGCCAAATTCTGGTGTGTTCGACATCGCGTAAATGACACCACCTTCGCGTTCCAAATGACGAACGAGGATATCAGATTCAGTTGCGATTTTATGAGCAAAAATCGGCGAGCCTTGCGTGGAGCGAACCCCTGCTACATCACTCAAATCTTTGATTGGAACTGGAAGCCCAGCCAGCAATCCACGTTCGGAAACGGGCTTTAACATCAACTCAGTTGCATGGGCGCGGGCCCGGTCAAAACACAATGTCACAAGCGCATTGATACTTGGGTTTACGTCAGAAATACGCTGCTCAAGAGCATCAAGGCACTCAAGCGGCGTTACGGTTTTTGATTTCAGCGCGGCCACAACATCGACCGCAGACCAGTTGATTAAATCACGACCAGTGCTTCCCATAAACTATTGGTTCGCAATAACCTGCACACCCAAAGTCTTGATCAACGCTTGCGGTTGGGCCATGCCAGTTGCCATAATTTGAGCGAAAGGCACAGGCGCAGGCGGGGCCGTTTTAATCTCGATGTTTTTAGGATTGTCGAGATAGGCATTGGCCGCATTGGAAAGCATCGTTACAAATTCTGGGTTTTGCAACTGCGCCGCCATCATCGGCAGCATGCCCTTATATTGATTGATAATAACATCTTTCGGTTGGCCCATTTGTTTGGAGGCAAGATCCAATAACTTGCCCGTGAGCGAAGCGTCATCAAAGCGAAGACTGAGTGAGTTCAGGGTCAACTGTTGCATCAAACCCATCATCATCATGCCATTTGCAGAATCGGTTTTGCCCGCATTCTGTTTGGCCATATCTTGCATCTGTTTGAGCAAAGCGGGCGTGTAACCCGATATATCAAATTTAAAATTCAGCTTGCCTGCATTCTGAACGTCAAAGGACTCTTCAGAAATCGTAAGTTTTCCATCAGCGGGGTTCCATGAACCTTCCATTGCAATCTTGGTATTAATCTCAGCCAAACCCAAACTGGTCATGATTTCTTTGTTGGCTGCATCATCCTTTGCGGCAACGATGGCATTGATATACATGTCAAATGGCTTCAGCGAGAATATCATCGGCTGACCAGCGACATAGGGCGAAGTATTTGCTTCAAGACTTCCAAGCCGGACGATTTCATCGCCTGCAGTTGTCATAAATTTTGAGGGGCTCATTGTGATTGATTCATAAATAATAAGTCCGCCAGCGGGGTCACTTGAATCTGCGGCAGGAATGCTAAGGTTTTTAACCGCAGCTCCGCCAAAATCCCACACACCCTCGGGCACGGGATATTGAGCGGCGGGGGCTTCAATCTGCGCAATCATATAACCGCCGTCTTTTTCCGTAACGCCTTCAAGCTTCAATTCAGCAACAGTCATCGGATCAGCGCCCGATGCCGGGCCAATTTTCAAACCCTTCAGTACAATATCCTCGCCTTGGCCCTCGACGGAGTCAGCTGTTGCACTCATTCCGTAAGATGCAAGTTTCGCGCTGAACGTTTCCATGAATTTTTGGGCATCTACAGCTGCAAGAGCTGACGTGGCAAACGACAACGCCAAAATTGATGTGGCAATAAAAACTGTCCGAGAAAAACGCATTTTATGACATCCCTGTTATCTCCGGCTAGTTGCCATCAGCAACGCATATTTGGCAAGCACAAAATGTCGCTCCTATTCTGGCCCCACTGAATCCGTTTGCGAGACAAAGGTCAACCGGGCTATGATGCAACAACATCAAAATTCGGAGATTACCCCATGAACGCACCCATCAGACACCAACCCGCTGGTTCCAACAAAGCCTGGGTTGAACGCCGCGCCAAGGCCGTTTCGCGTGGCATCGGTATGGGCGCTCCTGTGATGGCAGCAAAAGCCGAGAACGCTGAAATCTGGGATATTGAAGGCCATCGCTATGTTGATTTTGGCGGCGGCATCGCCGTGGTTAACACCGGCCACCGCCATCCACTGGTTATGAAGCGGGTTTATGAGCAGCTTGAAGCATTCACCCACACCTGTGCCATGGTCATGCCCTATGCGCCTTTCATCGAGGTCTGTGAAAAGCTGAACGAGAAAGCGCCCATCTCCGGCGAGAAGAAATCAGCCTTGGTCACCACTGGTGCTGAAGCCGTCGAAAATGCTGTAAAATTTGCCCGCTGCTACACGGGCCGTTCAGATGTTATCGCCTTCCACGGCGGCTTCCATGGCCGCACTTTGTTGGGAATGGCACTCACAGGAAAAGTTCTACCTTACAAAGCAAAATTTGGCCCAATGCCCGCAGGCATCTGGCATGTGCCATTCCCTGTGGAGCACAAAGGCATCAGCGTTGAAGATTCAATCCACGCCAT